>JAFAHH010000087.1 GCA_019237355.1 Acetobacteraceae bacterium
ATAATGCGCCCCCGCGGCAGCCCGCCAATTCCAAGCGCCAAATCAAGCCCAAGCGAGCCAGAGGGGATCACCTCCACCTGTTCCTCGGCGCCCTTCTGGCCCATGCGCATGATCGAGCCTTTGCCGAAAGCGCGCTCGATCTGGGTCAGCGCCGCATCGAGAGCTCGGTTCTTTTCCATGGATCATCCTCTCTGGAGTGCACGCAATCCCGCGCCGCCTCAACCATCAGTGCTAAAAGCACTCGCATCTGCAGCTTAAGATTGCCGAAGCCCTGTACACAGATGCAATCAACGACGCAACCACGTTTTTCAGGTCAGCAGCATAATCAACATATACGATTCGCCGCCGCTGAACAATTAGAGAACACCCGGCCGCCTGCGCGTGAGATTCCAAACGTAAGCGATAATCTCGGCAACCGCTTGGTAATGCTCGGCGGGGATCTCGGTATCCAGCTCCACCTGATAAAGCGCCCGGGCCAGCGGCGGATTAGACACGAGGGGCACCTTGCTCTCCTCAGCAACTTCCCGAATCCGCGCGGCAATCAAATCGACCCCCTTGGCCACGACTCGCGGCGCTGCATTCTTCGCCCGGTCATAAGCCAGCGCTATCGCGTAGTGCGTCGGATTGGTAACCACCACCGTTGCTTTCGGAACCGCCGCCAGCATCCGCTTACGGGCCCGCGCAAAGCGTATCTTTTTGATACGGTGCTTGATCCGCGGGTCGCCCTCGCTCTCTTTGTGCTCCTCGCGGAGATCATCCCGGCTCATGCGCAAGCTGCGAGCGTGTTTGAGCCGCACCCAGAAGAGGTCGAGTGCCGCAATCGCACCCTGCGCC
The DNA here is from genome assembly GCA_019237355.1 of Acetobacteraceae bacterium. GTDB lineage: Bacteria > Pseudomonadota > Alphaproteobacteria > Acetobacterales > Acetobacteraceae > JAFAHH01. Next base: position 835 of record JAFAHH010000087.1, read on the forward strand.
CCGAGAACGAGCAGCAGCACGTGGGTGACCTGACGGACGATTTGGCTGGTCAGGAATTCCGCATTCCAGAACGATGCGGAACCAGCCTCCTCGGCCGCCGAAGACAGAAACGGCCAAAACAGCGCGCCGAGAAGCGCAATTTTCCCAATGCCTTTCCCCGTTTCGGCCAGCGTTTCCAGCCCAAACAGCCGCTTTAGGCCCCGGCGGGGATCGAGCCGGGCAAGGTCTGGCTGCAGCGCGGCCGGCCGGAACAAAAACCCGCTCTGCAGCAACCCGGCCGTCACGCTGAACAGGATTGTCGCAGCGAAAAGCGGCGCTGCGCCAACCAACCCGGCTTTCACCGCAAGCCAAAGCGCCTCGGGAAATTGATCCGGGTCGAACCCAGCCGCCCCAAATGAGAGAAACGGACGCAAAGCACGGGTGAGATCAAGCGCCGTCTGCGCCCCAGCCGCGATGAGCACCAGCCCCGCCGCGGCCAGCGGCGCGAACGAGGCTGCCTCGCGTGAGATCGGAACATTGCCCTGCTCGCGCGCACGCTGCAGCCGCTTCGCACTTGCGGCTTCTGTCCGGTCTTCCGCGTCGGCCATCTCCGGCTACATCCCCGGGAGGTGGCCGAACGAGTCCCGTACCGCTTGCAGCCATGCCGATAACAGCATAGCGCCGATGGCGCCGAGCAACGCCAGGCCGCCCAAGATTTGCGCCGGCTGGGCCGCAAAATAGACCTGCAGCCGGGGGACCATCCGCGCCAGCAGCCCCATCATCACTTGCCAAACCAAGCTCAGCAGAACAAACGGCGCAGCGAGCTGAAGCGCCAGCGCAAAGGCGCGAGTCAAAACCCGCACCAGGGTCTCAGTCGCGTCAGTCGCCGGCAAGAGCGATCCCGGGCCAATCAGCTCGTAACTGCCGGCCAAGGCCCCCAAGGGCAACATGTATGCCCCCGAAGCGAGCAGCATCACCGGCGCCGCCAAGCTAAACAGGCGCGCAAGCGCTGTACTCTGCCCACCCAAGGCCGGATCAGGCTGCAACACGCTCGCCAACCCAAGCATGTAGGAAATAATCTGCCCAGCGAGCGGCAAGGCTTGCACCGTCAGCCGCGCTAGCCAGCCGAGCCAAACCCCCGTCACCACTTCCGCAACCACCATCGCCGCGCAAGGGGCAACGTCCGCCGGCAAATGCGGCAGCCGCTGCATCAATGTGGGCAATAGAAGAATGTCGAACGCCAAAGCAAGACCAGCGCGCAATATCACCGGCAGCTCGGCTTCACCAACCCCCGGGAGCAACATCATCGCTCCCCCCACCCGGCCAAGCACCAACACGAAGCCAAAAGCATAGGCCGGAAGCGATGCCAGCAGCGCGGCTTCCGCTTCGGTCATGAAGCGCCCAGCGCCACAAGCCTATCGAATAAGCGGTGCGTAAAGTCCGTGAGACTCGCAATCATAAAATGACCCGTAACCGAGAGCGCGACGCCAAGCGCCACCACCTTCGGAACAAAAGCGAGCGTGCTTTCGCTAATCTGGGTAACTGCCTGCACCAGCGATACCAGCACCCCAACGACCAATGTGGCGCACAGCGCCGGCCCGCCTACTTTTATAGTCACCAGCATCGTGCTCCGCAGCAGGCTGGCGACTTCGCTTTCGAGCATGAGGCATTTTCCTCAGATCGGCATCTTCATAATGTCTTGATAGGCCTGAACCACCCGGTCGCGAATGGCCATCGTCGCTTGCAAGGCCAACTCGGCCTGCGATACAGCCGTCACGACCTGCGTCAGGTCTCCACCGCCGGCGAGTGCCGCGGCGGCCTTTTGCTCGCCGTCATGACCCGCTTGCACCACATCCTGGGCGGCACGCTGCAAAGCCGATGCAAAGCTGCCGGAACCGCTGGCCTGTTGCCCAGCATCGCCCCGGCTGACCTGGGCATAGGCTTGCGCCGCGGCGGAGGGCGCGATGTTGACCCGAGGCAAGGTCATTTCAGCATTTCGATGGTGCGGGTCAGCATCTCACGAGTGACCTGCATTACCGAGAGGTTGGCGCTATACGACCGCTGCGCCTCGCGCATGTCCATGACCTCGATGAAGCTGTTCACGTTCGGCGTCTTCACATATCCCTGCTCGTTCGCGGCCGGGTTTGACGGATCGAACCGCAGCGGCAAATCGCTGCGGTCCTGGCCGATTTGCTTGACGCGAACCGTCTGCTCCCCGAGCTCCCGATCCACTTTGTTCTCGAATGTAACAGTCTTGCGGCGATAGGCGTCCGCCCCCGGCGTCGAGCCGGTTGTATCCTGGTTCGCCAGATTTTCTGCGATGACGCGCAGCCGCGTGCCCTGAGCATCCATGCCGCGGGCGGAGATTGCGAGCGCTCGAGTGAGGTCCATCGGTTTGCTTGTTACCCCTTACTGTGCCCGGCCACATGCCAAGCGGAAAAGCCCCATGTATTTCTGATATATATTGGTCGCGAACCGCTGCATCGTCTCTGTATCGGCAACCTTGGTGAGCTCGTCTTCCAGCGCGACAGCATTCCCATCAGGGGCTCGCTCCGCAGGCCGAATGGTTGGGTCCTTCTGCAAGAGCACGTCTTGGGTGCCGATAAGATGCTTGGGATCGGTACGGATAGGTGAAACAGCAGCAGCAGCACGCGACAGCGCAGCGTCAAACGGCCGCAAGTCCTTGGCCTGCCAGTTCGGCGTATCGGCGTTGGCAATATTTTGCGCAAGCAGGTGCTGCCGCTGGTCGGCCCAGGCGAGCCGCCGCTCCGCAAGATCCATTACCGGTGTCCGCCAAAAATCCATTTTCAACTCCAATCCTCGGCCAATCTGGCGGAAGGAACTGAACGAAAGGTTAATCGATATGCCGCCGCCGGCTAGAGAGCAGATCGCGCTTGACTGGAAACGCTTGCGGTTCCAGGAGCGCGTGACCGGGTTCCCATCACGCTGGCGCGAGGGGCCCCGATGATGCTCGCAAACAAAGCTAGCAGGCTGCGGAGAAGGGTTGAAGTCGGTCGTTCGTAAAGCAATGAAAGAAGGCCAGGGGCTTTGCCCCTGGACCCCAGCAAAGGCAGAGCCTTTGCAATCCAAGCACTTAGTGGATGGGGTCTGGGGCCTTTCGGCCCCGTCATGCGAACAGCGTGCTCCCCGCATGACGGGTCCAGGGCAGAGCCCTGGGCCTTCCTTTTTTCAGCAGAATGCTAGTCTGAGTGGGAGCACGCTAGTAAGCTTTTGGTAACCAGCCCGCGCTACTTCCTATTCATGGACGACGCGCCGCCGCAGTTTCCCCACATGGCAAACTCACCCTTGGCAACGGCTGAAGAGCTGGTGAAAGGCCTCGCTCGCACCGTACGCGTCGCGCGATGCCTGGTGGAATCGGCGCGCGAGGTCGACCTGAGCGGGCTCAAAGAGATTGTCGGCCTGCTTTGCGCGCGTGCCCTGGATCTTGATCCCAAAGAAGGCCGGATGCTCCGGCCAAAACTGGCCGCGTTACAGCAGGAGATGGACGCTCTTCAGGTCGCGCTCACCCGCGCCGGGCCGGGCATTACTGGCGAGAGCGCGATGGCTTGAGGCGGAACGTCAGAAAGCCTGAATCGCGCTCTCAAAACTAGCTACTTCAGAAACATTTCGGCAAAAGGCCGCCATGCTTCCGGAATTCAATTATCTCCTAAAGGCGCTTGCTGCGCTGGCTGCCGTCTTGGGTCTCGTGCTGCTGGCGGCCCGCCTGGCACGGGCCAGCGGCTTCGGCCGGCAAACCAATTCCGCCGGCCGGGTCCTTTCGGTCGAAGATTCCATCGCGCTCGATCCACGCCGCCGCCTGCAACTCGTGCGATGCGCTGACAAGCGCGTCCTGCTTCTGACCGGCGGTGCGCACGACGTCGTTGTCGGCTGGCTTGGTCCAGACCCGATTCAATCTAGAGCCGATCCCGCTCGAGTGGATGCACCAAGCAACCATGAGCGGGTGAATCGGCTCGCAGACGAGGAACTAGAGCGGTTCCATGTGAGTGGAAACTCCTCGAGAGCGCGATGGCTTGAGGCGGAGTCGCCAGAAAGCCTAAATCGCCCTCTAAAACCACAAATGCCAGGGCATGATGACTTCGACCTGAAGTCATCATGCTCTGACGCACGATCGCTTGCGGCACCGTCGGAAAGCGTGAATCGCACTCGCGACCAGAGCCTCGATCACGTTCCGGCCGGTTCGGTGGGAAGGTGCTCCGGAGACAGCCCATGACCGCGCGCCTCGCGCGGGCAGCCGGCCTAGCGCTGCTGCTTTTGCTTCCGGCCACACTGGCTTGCTCGCAATCGGTGAACATCGACTTGGGCGCCGCCGGCCAGCCAGGCGCCACGAGCCGCCTCGTGCAAATCACCGCCCTGATTACGGTGCTTTCGCTCGCGCCGAGCCTGCTGGTGATGGTCACTGCCTTCACCCGCATTGTCATCGTCCTCTCCCTGCTGCGGAGCGCGCTCAGCACGCAGGGAACCCCGCCAAACAGCGTGATCATAGGCCTCGCGCTGTTCCTATCATTCTTTGTGATGCAACCGGTCTTCGATCAGTCCTGGACCGCCGGGCTATTGCCCATGACCCAAGGCCGGGTGACTGAACTGGAGGGATTGCGCCTTGCCGCCGAACCTTTTCATCATTTTATGGCGAGCAACACCCGGCCGGGTGATCTCCAGCTTTTCCTGGATCTCGCGAATTTGCCGCCGCCGAACGCCGCGTCTGAAACGCCGTGGCGCGCCCTGGTTCCGGCCTTCATGGTTGGCGAGCTGCGCCGCGCCTTTGAGATGGGCTTTCTTCTGTTTCTGCCGTTTCTGGTGATCGATATGGTGGTCTCCAGCGTGCTCATGAGTCTCGGCATGATGATGCTACCACCAAGCGCCGTATCGCTCCCATTCAAGCTGATATTCTTCGTGCTTGTCGATGGCTGGCGCATGGTTTCGGGGAGCTTGGTACAAAGTTTCCAACCATGAGCTACTTCTTAGTCTAAGCCTAGCTAGCAATAGTGATCATTCCCATATAAATGCCATGCGGCTTTATGAAGATTAATCGCCAGTGCGCGTCTGCCGCGCCGCGAGATCAGCTCGCGCTCGCGCCAGCGCAAGGTTCAACGCCAGTACATTGACCCGAGGCTCGCCAAAGATACCGAAACTGCGACCGGTCAGGTGCTGGTCGACCAGGGCGTCGATCTGGGCAATTGGGATTCCGCGGGCGGTGGCCACGCGAGCTGCCTGAAGATAAGCGTTCGCCGGGCTGATATCCGGGTCCAAGCCCGACGCAGAGGCGGTGAGCATGTCTGCAGGCACCTTCTTGCCGATAAGTTCCGGCTGAGCCCACTCGAGATCCCGGCGGTCGCGCACCAAGCGCTCCACCAAGTCTTTGCTAGTAGGGCCCAAGTTCGATCTGGCGAAGTTGGCGGCGTTATACGGTGCCGGGACGGTCCTGGCTGGGTCATTGGGATTTAGTACCGGTCGTTGCCGATGGGCGGCCGTGAAACCATTCCGGCCCATTCCATTGCTGGCCGATCAAGCGCGATCCGATTACCGCGCCGTCAGAACCATACTCCATGCTGCCGTTGGCCTGAAACGGCAGCAACAATTGCCCCAGCCCGGTCAACGCCAGTGGATAAAGCAATCCGCATAGGACGAGTGTCAGAAGCGAAGCACGCGCCGCACTGACCATGATGCCTATCATGGATTCCTCACAGTAATCCGGACACGACCAGGTCGATCAGCTTGATGCCGATGAAGGGTACGATCAGCCCGCCCAGGCCGTAGGCCAGCAAATTGCGCCCAAACATCGCCTCAGCGCGCTCAGCCCGCACTCGGACCCCCTGCAACGCCAGCGGGATCAGTGACGGAATGATCAGCGCATTAAAAATCAGTGCGGATAGAACCGAGCTTTGCGGGGTTGCCAAGGCCATGACGTTCAAGGTGTCGAGGCCTGGCAGCGCCAGGGCAAACATGCCGGGGAGGATGGCAAAATACTTCGCCACGTCATTGGCAATAGAGAATCGTGGTTAGAGCGCCGCGGGTCGTCAGCATCTGCTTGCCGATCTCAACCACATACAACAGCTTGGTCGGATCGGAATCGAGGTCGATCAGGTTCGCGGCCTCCTTGGCGGCAATTGTACCTGAATGCATGGCGAGACCGACATCGGCCTCGGCCAGTGTGGGCGCATCGTTAGTACCGTCCCCCGTCATTGCGACAAGCTGACCCTGAGCCTGGGCGCGGCGAATCAGCTCTAACTTCTCCTCCGGCCGGGCTTCCGCGACGAAATCGTCGACCCCAGCTTCGGCCGCAATGGCGGCAGCCGTGATAGGATTATCGCCGGTCACCATGACCGTGCGGATTCCCATCTTACGCAAGAGTGCCGTACGTTCCCTTACCGTGGGTTTGAGGACGTCGGACAGTTCTATAACACCCAGGATATCGCCATCGACCGAAACAGCCAGGGTGTCGCCCCCTTCCTCGCCACAGCTTCGGCTGCGGCTTCAAGTTCGGCAGGAATGGGCTTGCCATATATCTCCCGCGCATGGTTGATGATGGCGGTCACGGCCCCCTTTGCGATATTGTCGGCCATCTTTGAGGTCGACACCACTCATGCGCGTCTGGGCCGAAAATTTCAGGCCATCGGCTCCTTTGACCAATGTCCCGGAGCGCGCCCCAAGGCGCTCAGCGTATTCGACCACCGATCGCCCTTCCGGAGTGGTATCGAAGCAGGAGGCGAGACATGCCGCCTGGGCCATCCGCTGCAGCGAACATCCGGCAATGGGGATGAGACTTGTGGCTTGTCGGTTTCCTGTCGTGATCGTCCCCGTCTTATCAAGCAATAAAACGTGCACATCGCCGGCGGCCTCGACCGCCTTGCCCGACATGGCCAGCACGTTGAACCGCGCCATGCGATCGATCCCGGCGATGCCGATTGCCGAGAGCAATGCACCGATAGTTGTCGGGATCAATGCGACGAGTAGAGGAATCAGGTCCGCAACATTGATCTCGGCTTTGAGATAGGACGCCACCGGAGCAATTGCCGCGACCACGATGACGAAGATCAATGTCAGAATCGAGAGCAGGGCAGTAAGTGCAATTTCATTAGGTGTCTTTTGTCGCCGGGCGCCTTCTACCAATTGATCATCCGGTCGAGGAAGGTCTTGCCGGGATCAGCGGTCACGCGGATCAGCAACCAGTCGGAAATGACGGTAGTGCCTGCTGTCACCGACGAGGCCGTGTCGGTGCCAGGCTGCCGTAGCACCGGAGCCGACTCGCCGGTAATAGCCGATTCATCCACGTAGGCTACGCCCTCAATCACCTCGCCGTCTGAGGGAATGATGCCAGCTTGTTCGACACGCATCATATCGCCCTTGCGCAACGCCGATGCCGGGACTGTCTCAGTCACTCCGTCGACCCGCAGCCGCCGGGCGCGCATTTCGACCTTGGTGTGACGAAGGAATGCTGCCTGCGCCTTGCCTCTGCCTTCGGCTAGCGACTCGGCAAGATTTGCGAACCAGACAGTCAGTAATAGGATGACCGTCACGATACCATTGTAGATAGGGGGCGCGCTGGAGGGCCCGAACAGGTCGGGCTTCATGGTCAGTGATGCGGTCACGAGGGCACCGAGCCACACGACGAACATGACCGGATTGTGGATCTGTGTGCGCGGACTAAATTTCTTAAAGCGAATCGACAAGCGCTTG
>JAFAHH010000252.1 GCA_019237355.1 Acetobacteraceae bacterium
ACATCGAGCGGTGGCGCGAAATAAGGAGCCGAGGTTACGAGGACGTACACGCCCGTTGCGGCATAAGCCTCCGCGTCGTCTTCGTTGATCCCGCCGGTCGCGGCGATTCCGACTGTCGTGTTGCCGTTAATGTAGGATTGTGGCCGCGCACGTTGCTGCAATCAATCGCCGATGTCGGACAACCTCGCCGAAAAGGACCCGGCCTGGATGGAGGCCTGCCGCCGCGAGGCGGCGATCCGCGATCTGCTCCGGCGGTACCCTGATCGCCTGACCAAGAGAGCGGTGGAGGACGCTGCGTCGGAATTGGGCCTGAGTCGTTCCACGCTTTATCGGCTGATCGGGCGCTATCGCGCCGCGCGCACCGTCGATCTTCTGCTCGACCACCCGCTTGGGCGACCGAGGGGTAGTTTGCACGAGGAGCCTGTCAGAGACGCGCTGATCAAAGAATTTCTTGAGCGGGAGTATCTGAAACCGACCCGACCGCCGCTGCGGCGGGTCGTTGGCCACATCGCCGCAGCATGGCGGCAGCAAGGTCTTCCGGTGCCCACCCGGCGAACGGTCAAAGCCCGGCTGCTCCTCATCGACGAGCGAATTCGTGCTTCCCGCATAGGGGAGGAGGGGTTGCTTGGTGCGCGCATCGCAACTCCCGGACAGTACCAGGTGACGCGGCCGCTTGAAGTTGTGCAGGTCGACCACATGCAAGTTTATGTCATGGTTTTGGATGAAGCGTCTCTTGGTCAGAGCACGAAGGCCGGACCGCCGCCGTCGTCGGTGATGACCGTCACGGTTTTCTTGTTGTAGCGCGTCAGCGTGCCTTCGAGGCGACGATGTCTGGGCGGCTCGAAGGTAACTCGATCGCCGATCCTGAATTCCAGCATCTCGGCGTGCGCCCGCATCGTAAGCGCTGCGGGAGCGCCACATGGCGGCGCGAAGGCCTGGCGTGATGCAAGTTGCCAATGGGCGAGGCTGCAGACCGGGCTAAAATTGGCGAGAGCCCTCTATTCCAGCCCAGGGATGAGATTTCCGACACGCCGCACAACTGGATCAATCTTGCTCCGCAGCGCAAGGCGCGTGTAAACCGAGTGACTGATGTAGCCTTTGCGTGGGCCGCAGACGACATAGGTCATCGTGTACCGATCAGGGTTCTCCAGCCGGAAGATCGCGTCGTACTGGTCAAGCCGGCACAGATGTCGGTCCACCGATTGCAACGGCCACGCGCCATCCAGCGCCGGTGGAAAGGCTATATCGATGAAATGGGCCCCAGCGCTCGGGCCCTCAGCGAAGGTCACGTCGATTGCGCCGTCCCTCAGCGCGTAAATATATCCGTTGCGGACCTCTAACTTTGTTCCATTCTGCAAGCACAGTGTTCCGGTTTCGGCATAACGTAGCCGCCCCTCCGGCATGGGCGTGAAGCATGCGGTTCCGCTGAATTGCCCCCCCGGATCGATTGTCCGGTCGATGGACCAGAGCCCTGTCAGCGTCGATAGTACCCATTCGGCCGTTGAGTTGCGCACACACTCGACTGCAGACGATGACTGGGCGGCATCCATGTCGAGCAACGGAGCCGGGGTAGCGCGGATGGTTGATTCCGCGAGTATCGGCTTGGCGTGCGATCCTGAAAGTCGGTAATGGGCTGCGATCACCGGTCCGCGCGCCACAAACGGCTGGATCGGATGATCCGGCGGCAGTTGCGGCAGCACGCCTATCTCGCGCGCCAGCCCGTCGGCAAGCCTGACGAAATCCGCATGCGGGAATTGTGGCCTGTGGTTGGCAAAGCGAATGCTCCGCTCCTCTTCAATTCCAGCGTACATCGCCTCCGGCGATGGTAGAGCGAGCTGCCCGGCGAGGATGCCAGCAATCCAGCGCGCCTGCAGCTCCAAGACCGGGAAAAACGGGCCGCGATAATGGCCGACGAAGAAGAGGCCTGGGAGCGCTGGATGGAACACCTGTTTGTGTAGCAATGTCGGTTGCAGCCTATCGCTCGGATCAAACTCGAGCACCCTCAGCACGGATTGCTCGAAAAACGGCAGTGTGGTCGTGTAGCCAGTGCACATCACCACGGCGTCGAGGTCGCAGCGCGTCCCGTCGGCGAAGATCACGCCCCGCTCGTCGAAACGGAGACTCGCGGTCCTTTTTACCCGGAGGATACCCCTGCGCACGTCGCTTAGAAAGTCATCTGTGATGACCATGTCTGTCGGCGGATCAACGCCTGCGGGAAAAGCGAGCTCAGGGGAAACCGCGCCTGGATCACCGGCAATCTCTGCCAGGAACAGATGCGGCTTGCGCAACATCCTGTTCTCCGGGCTGCGGTTGAAGAATACGAGGTCGTACGGATAAAGACTACCGCCACGCCAGGCGGACGCGAAACGGGGGATGAACCACATAGGCCGCCGCACGGTGACGGTCACCGCGGAAGCATAGGATGCGATCTGGCAGGCAATCTCCGTACCGGAGAAAGCGGCGCCCACCACCAGCACCCGCTTCCCGGCGAACGCCTCGCGATTGGCCGACGCCGAATCACAATGCGCGGAATGGTAGATTGCACCTTGGAACTGATCGAGCCCGTCGAACTCCGGCGTGTACGGTACCGAGAAGAAGCCCGTCGCCACGATCACATTGTCGAAGATCTCGGTCTCCGGCTTGCCGTTGTACAGCATGTCGAGCTTCCAGGTGTGCGGACCGACGGCTCGCACCTTTCTCACCGACACGCCGAAATGGATGAACTTCAACAGCTTGAATTCGGCGGCGTAGGTGGTAAGATATTTAATGACCTCGCGGCGGATGGGAAATACGTCGGTGCTTGGGGGCCACGAAAGATCGGAAAACGCGCAGACATGGTGAGAGAGGTTGGTCCGCATGTCGGAGGACCATGCACCGCGTCCCTCACCAGCCCACATACCGCCGATGTTCAGCGCCGCCTCTAGCACAACAGGCTCGACCTGACCTTCCGTCGCCAGCGCCTTGGCCGCCGCCAAGCCGCTGGGACCGGCTCCTATGAGTGCGACCCTAGGCACACCATCTCCCTATGCGCCCATCTCAGAACTACTCCTGGTCAGGCCCGTACTCATAAGCACCAGCGCTCATGTGAATCGGTTGCTTTGATTCATTGAAGCAACGCGAGCATTATGCCGCCTGACAAGGCCGTTCCAAACACGCCAGCAAGATTCGGCCCCATCGCATGATAAATCAGAAAATTATCGGGATCGTCTTGCAAGGCAACGTTATGCGCCACTCGGGCGGCGATGGGCACCGAGGCGATGCCCGCGGAGCCGAGCAGCGGGTTGATCTTGTCCCTAAGAAACATGTTCATGATCTGGGCGCCGATCACGCCGGAGCCGGTGCCGAAAAGGAATGCGATCAGGCCGAGGATCACGACTTCGATCGTGCTGGGGGTGAGGAATCTGCTGGCCTGCATAGTAGAGCCGATCGCAATGGTGAGTATAACGATCACTACGTTCATCACCTCGTTGGCCGCGGTCTTAGCCAATCGGTCAGTCACCAGCACTTCCTTGAACAGATTGCCCAACATCAGCATCGTGATCAGCGGCGCTACCGGCGGCAGGAGAAGGTTGACGATGATTCCGATGACGATGGGAAAGGCGATGCGCTCCACCCGGGAAACGGTGCGCATCTGCTTCATCCTGATCATCCGCTCTTCCTTGGTGGTCAGCAGCTTCATCACCGGCGGCTGGATCAGCGGCATCAACGCCATGTAGGAATATGCAGCTACCGAGATCTGCGGCAGCAGCTTCGGTGCCAGCTTCACCGCCATGAAGATAGCCATCGGGCCGTCGGCGCCGCCAATAATTCCGATCGCACCAGATTCCCAGATCGAGAAACCGAGCAATTTGGCTCCAATGAGGCTCACGAAAATGCCGAGATGGGCCGCGGCACCTAGGACAACCAGCTTGGGATTGGCCATCATTGGGCCGAAATCTGTCATTGCGCCGACGCCGAAGAAGATCAGTGGTGGCAGAATTAGCAGCTCCACCCCTCTGTAGGCGTAGTTGAACAGCCCACCCGGAAGAATCAGGTCGGATCCCGGCACGTTGGATATAATGCAAGAGAATCCGATGCCGACCAGAAGCAGGGGTTCGTACTTCTTGATGACGGCGAGCAGGATCATCCCGATGCCGATCGCAATCATCACTACATTGCCCCACCAGATACCGGCGAGACCCGTCTGTGCGCCCAGTGCGACGAAGAACTTTAGCATCATGTCTAACATGGCCTGAACATCCGTTTGTCAGCCGATATAGAATTCTTCGTCGCTTGAGCTGGCCGATTAATGGCCGCCTCGGATGGTTTCGTCGTCTAGTTTGCCGAGACGGTTGAGGAGCGGCAGCCATGTGAGAATTAGGCCGATGCCTGAAATCATCACAATACTGAGAATGAAATCGATCAGGCTGAGAATTATCGCAAACGCAACGGTATCCTTATTCACTGAACCCTCCCTGGAGAAAAGCCGGGTCCCGCTACCAACGGCTGCGGTCCCGCAGATGTGACTATGAACCACTCGCTTCGAGAGTTTCTCGGGAGACAAGTTGACCGTTTCAGCTGACAAGTCATAATACGGTCATCAGCAGTTGGCCGGTTTCGACGCTTTGATTCACCGTGACGGCGATGTTGGTGACTTTGCCGGCGAACTGCGACCGCACAGGGGTCTTCATCTTCATCGCCTCGATCGTGGCCACCGTGTCGCCGACCTTAACATCGCGGCCGAGCGTCACGTCGACTGAGTTTACGACGCCACCGAGCGGGGCCACTACGGCGCCGGCTCCAGCTGCTGCGGCCGGGGGAGCCGCCGCAGCGGCGGGCGGAGGCGCTGGAGCGGGAGAAGGTGCGTGTGCCGCCCCCGCTGGGGCTGGGGCCGCTGGCGCCAGAAGGGCGCGGTCCGAGCCCTCATCAAGTTCCTCGACGAGGACGTGGTAAGCGCGTCCGTCCACGGTAATCCGGAAGCTACGCATATTGCGATTCCTTAAAGGCCTCTCAAGCGGTGGCGTCTCGCGCCGGCGAGCCATCGCAGAGCCCAGTCATGCCCGCTTGCTGAAGGATACCGTATCACTCCCGGAACGGGACCGGCCGGACACGCCGCGGTTGCATTTTTGCTCGCCATGACGAGCGGTCAGGGGCGGCGGATGTTATGCGAAGTCTGTTGCATCCAGCGGCCTTCGGCAGCCCAGATGCGGCCCTGCCTTTCCGGCTGAACATGCAAGATGCGGTGCGCGCCCAAGACCGCGTAGACAGCAGCGGCAATGACCGCGATGTCGCTCTCATATACGGCCGGGGCCGCAGCCGCAGAGAGCTGGCCGGTTGTTGAAGCGGGGGCCGGGAGAACCGCCCCCTCCTTCCCGCGACGATGGCCAAGGAATGCGGCGGAGATGCGCCACGTCCAGTACATCAGGCTGATGACTCCGATGATTGCAAGCCAGTTCTCCACCGGGCCGCCGGAGGTGACGCTGCTATCCATGGGCTCGGAGCTCCTTCTCTTCTTGGTTCGATCACAAGGGTATGTTCCCGTGTTTCTTTGGCGGACGTACTTCGCGCTTGCGCTGCAGCTTGCGCAGCGCGAGGGCCAGAGTAGGCCGCGTCGCCGCAGGATCGATCACGTCAGTGATGTAGCCGTGGCCCGCCGAGAGGTAGGGGGTCAGAAATTCGGCGCGGTAGGCCGCCGTCAGTTCGGCTGCTTTGGCTTGACGATCGGGTGCCGCCTTCAGCTCCTTGCTGTAAAGCACGTTCACAGCGCCTTCCGCTCCCATAACAGCGATCTCTGCCGAGGGCCACGCGAACACGAAGTCCGCACCCATTTCCTGGCTGCACATAGCGAGATATGAGCCACCAAATGCTTTGCGCAGGATCACCGTAACCTTCGGCACCGTTGCGGCGGCATAGGCGAACAACAGCTTGGCGCCGTGTCGGATGATGCCGCCACGCTCCTGCTCAATGCCCGGCATGAATCCAGGGACGTCCACCAGCGTCACCAGCGGGATATTGAAGCAGTTGCAGAAGCGGATGAAGCGGGCAGCCTTATCAGAAGCGTCGATATCAAGCGCCCCCGCACGGACTGTCGGCTGGTTAGAGATCAAACCGACTACCATCCCTTCAATGCGCGCAAATCCGACGATAACGTTCCCCGCGAAGCTGGCATGTACCTCGAGGAAATCACCGCCATCCACCAGACGCGTGATCACGCCTTGCGCGTCGAGCGGTGATGAATCCTCGGCAGGTATCAGCGCGGTCATGCCTTCATCCGGAGTCACGTCAATATCGGCACTGAGCCGATTTGGCGGATCCTCCGCGTTGTTCGCTGGCAGGAAGCCGAGCAGGCGCTGCACCAACTGCACGGCTTGACGGTCGTCTTCGGCAAGGAAGTGCACATTGCCACTGACCGAGGCGTGCATCGAAGCGCCGCCGACCTCATCCATTGTGACAGTCTTACCAGTGACCGCCTTGATGACCTCCGGGCCCGTAATGAACATACGGGCATGATCCTTAGTCATGATGATGAAATCCATCAGCGCCGGCGAATACGCGGCCCCGCCCGCGCACGGCCCGCAGATCACCGCGATCTGCGGAACGACGCCCGAGAGGAGGACGTTCATGTAAAATACCTCGCCATAGCCGGACAGCGCGTCCACGGCCTCCTGGATGCGTGCTCCGCCGGAGTCGTTAAAGGCGACAATCGGCATGCCGGTGTGGGCCGCGATCTGCAGTGCGCGCACCATTTTGCTGGCGTGCATCTTGCCGAGCGTGCCGGCGGCGACGGTGAAGTCCTGGCTGAACGCGGCAACTGCACGCCCATCGACATAACCAGTTCCGACCACGACCCCGTCGGCGGGAAGATCCTTATGAGTGGCCGTACCCGCCTGCGGGGCGCTGCAGATGTGCATGCCGATTTCCTGGAACGTGCCCTCCTGGAAAAGCGCGGCAAGACGCTCACGGGCCGTCATCAGGCTCTGCTCGTGACGGGCCCTGATCTTGTCCTCGCCGCCGCCCGCCAGGATCTTGGTCTGCCTCGTCCTGAAGTCATCAAGTATTGCGGCATTCAGTGTCATGTTAGGTCTTCCCTTTGCACGCGGGAGGTGCGCCCTTCCTGCCGGAGCCTCGCAGACTTGGTTAGACCTGCTCTAGTTCGACCAGACAGCCGTTGAGATCCTTGGGATGCAGGAACAGAACCGGCTTCCCATGGGCGCCGATCTGCGGCTCGCCGTCCCCGAGCACCCGCACACTCTTCGCCTTCAACTGGTCTCGGGCGGCGATGATATCGTCCACCTCGAGGCACATGTGGTGCATCCCCCCGGCTGGATTCTTGTCGAGAAATCCCTTGATCGGGCTGTGGTCGCCCAGAGGCTCCAATAACTCTAGTTTTGTGTTGGGTAGCTCAACGAACACGACCGTGACTCCGTGGGCGGGCTGGGGCAGCGGCTCCGACACCTTGGCGCCGAGAACATTCCGATACGTTGCGGCAGCCTTTTCCAGATTCGGGACGGCGATGGCGACGTGATTGAGTCTTCCGATCATCGTGGTCTCCTGTGAGCCGCGCTGGCTCTGGGTTGAATTCACACTACATTCCGTTCCGTGTGACCCGCTCCTGATCAGTGCGTCCATGCGACGCCACGCATGTCGCCGTCTTGGGCAAACTTGTGGTGCATCTCGAAGCACGAGCGGAATGAAAGCTGCTCGTGGCCCCTGCGGACGAACATGAGGTAAGCCGTGAGCTCGTCGCGGTATTCCGGCGCGGCGCAGTTGTTGATGATGACTCGCGCCCGCTCCGCCGGGTCCTTCCCGCGCAGGTCGGCGATACCGTGCTCGGTCACTAGGACCTGGACCGAATGCTCGCTGTGGTCCATGTGACTAACCACCGGCACGATTGTCGAAATCTTCCCGCCTTTCTGCGTGGATGGGCAGCAAAATATGGATATGTAGGCGCTGCGTGTGAAGTCACCCGAGCCGCCAATGCCGTTCACCATCTGCCGGCCCATGATGTGGCTGGAATTCACGCTGCCGCCGAGATCGGCTTCGATCGCAGTATTCATCGATATGACACCGAGCCGCCGTACAACCTCGGGGTTATTCGAGATCTCCTGCGGGCGCATCAGGATGTGGCGCCGGAACATATCCAGATTGCCATAGACACGAAGTGAGGTCTCCGGGCTTAGTGTCAGTGCGCAGGTTGAGGCGAATTTCAGCCGTCCTGCCTCGATCAACGAGATACAGCTGTCCTGCAGCACCTCGGTATACATCTCGAAGGGTGGAACCTTCGGGTTACGCCCGAGTGCGCCGAGCACCGCATTCGAGATATTGCCAACTCCCGATTGCAGCGGCAGGAACTCGGCCGGAATCCGTCCGGCCCGCATCTCATTGACCAGAAACTCCGTCACGTTTTCGCCGATGCGCTCCGTCACGGCATCCCCAGGCTGGAAGCCGTGGGTCTCGTCTGGCTGGTTCGTCATGACTACGCCGACGATTTTTTTGGTATCAATGACACAAATCGGCCCGCCAATTCGGTCACTCGGATAATCGATGTGCAACTCGGAGCGTGCCGGCGGATCTCCAGGCTCGAAAATGTCGTGCATGCCGAGCAACCCCTCGGGATGATGCGCGTTGAGCTCAATAAGAATGTTCTTGGCCAGCCGCAGATACGTATTTGCCGCACCCACTGACGAAGAGAGCAATAGCCCGCCACCTGGTGTGACGTGGGCCGCCTCGACGATCGCGTAGTCGATCTCGCCGTAGAAGCCATAGCGGACCTGCTGGGGTAGTACCGAAAGATGCATATCGACAAAATGCACCTCGCCCGCATTTATCTTTTGGCGGAGGATTGGATCGGATTGGTACGGTGCCCGGAAGCTGATCGCATCTGCCTTGGCGAGCTCACCATCGACTGAAGGCCCGGTGGAGGCGCCAGTCAGCACCCGCACCTTGAACGGCCTGCCGGCGGTATGTTCGGCCTCGGCGCGGCGCGCCAGGGCGCGGGAGATCGCCTTGATGCTGCCGGCCGCGGTGAAGCCGCCAAAGCCCAGGGTACTTCCGTTCTTAATAAGAGTCGCCGCCTCTTCGGGCGTCAGTACAGGGAACGCAAGCTCACTCATCGAATCCTCTCCGAAGCGGGACGCTTTTCTCTTGCGTGAGCGCGGCGCGCGGTTGGTCCGGGGGGCCGGATCGTCTTATCGTTGCCAACCGCGACGCGCTGTTGAACAGAGCCCGGATGATCCGGTCCGCCGCTGTCACCGGACACAGGGTCCCATCGACGACCTGCGCCTCGGCTTGGTTCGCCACCGCACCAACATCCGGATCATTGCGCAACATGTCGCGGACATGCTGCTCTACCAGCGACCACACCCATTTCACGTTCTGTTCGTTGCGCCTCTTCTTGAGATAGCCTAACCGCTCACGCTCGGTGGTGCGGCTGGTAATGATCTTCCAGATCTCATCCACGCCAGTCCCGTCGAGCGCACTGCAGGTGACGACCGGGGCCGGGCCCTGCTTCGCATCGGCCAGGAGAGACATGGCAAACGCGTATTTTTCTCCGGCCTGCCTGGCGCGAACGACATTATCGCCATCCGCCTTGGTGATCACGATCAGGTCGGCTAGTTCCAGCAGACCGCGTTTGATGCCCTGCAGTTCGTCGCCGGCACCGGCTACCATGAGCACCATTAAGAAGTCGGTCATTTCCGCGACCGTCACTTCTGATTGTCCCACACCCACAGTTTCGATCATTACGATACCGTAGCCGCCGGCTTCGCACAGCAGCATGGTCTCGCGTGTCTGGCGGGCGATGCCGCCGAGTACCAGGCCGCTTGGCGACGGCCGGATGAACGCATTGGGATCGGTGCTGAGCTTAACCATCCGCGTCTTGTCGCCCAAGACGCTCCCTCCTGTCCGCACACTGGACGGGTCGATAGACAGCACTGCTACACGATATCCGCGCCCGGTAAGCAAGCTGCCCAAGCAATCAATCAGCGCGCTCTTGCCAGCGCCGGGCACGCCAGTCAGCGCTACCCGCAACGACTTGCCGGTGTACGGCAGTATATGGTTCACCAATTCCCGTGCTGCGTCCTGATCGTCGGGCCGCGAGGACTCGATCAGGGTGATGGCTCGGGCGAGTACTCCGCGATCACGTGCAAGAATGCCCTTCAGGTAGTCGTCAACGCTCAGGTGCGGGGGCGCTGCAGATGCCTGGTCACCCTCTGGCGCCCAATTACCGCTCATCGTCATTTCCTAATGACCTACGCCGCCTTCGCAGTGATGCGCTGTCGGAGAACCTCGATTATCTTGGTTGCGGCGTCAGAGATCACCGTTCCAGGGCCGAAGATTGCGTCGACGCCCTTGGCATAGAGTTCGTCATAGTCCTGCGGGGGGATAACGCCGCCGGCAATGACCAGGATGTCGCTACGGCCGCGGTTCACCAGCGCTTGTTTGAGTTGCGGCACTAGAGTGAGATGCCCTCCTGCGAGCGTGCTGACCCCCACGATGTGTACGTCGTTATCTACCGCCTCTTGAGCCGCTTCCTCGGGGGTCTGGAACATCGGCCCAATATCCACGTCGAAGCCGATATCGGCAAAGGCCGAGGCCACCACCTGCTGGCCCCGGTCGTGCCCGTCCTGGCCCAGCTTGGCGATCAGGATTCGCGGGCGCCGTCCTTCGGACTTGACAAAGGCATCTACCTTCTCGCGCACCCGGTTGATTGCGCTCGTTGTCTCCCCCACCTGCTTGGCATAGATGCCGGTCGAGAGCTGCGGTGCTTGCTGATACCGACCATAGACTTTCTCTAGCGCGAAGCTGATCTCGCCAACTGTGGCTTTAAGACGCGCTGCCTTGATTGACAGGTCGAGAAGGTTGCCTTGCCCGGTATGGGCGCATGCGGTAAGCGCATCCAGCGCCGTTTCTACAGCGGCTTTGTCGCGATGCGCCCGCAACTCCTTCAGCCGTTTGATCTGGGCTTCACGCACGGCAGTGTTGTCGATTTTTAGGACGTGGATCGGATCGTCTTTTGCCGGTCGATACTTGTTGAGCCCGACAATGGTCTGCCGGCCGCTATCGATCATCGCCTGGGTTCGCGCGGCCGCGTGAGCGATGCGCATCTTTGGCAGGCCGGCCTCGATCGCCTTGGTCATGCCGCCGAGCTCTTCGCATTCGACGATATGCGCCCAGGCCTTGCGCGCCAGATCCCTGGTGAGTGCCTCTACGTAATAGCTCCCACCCCAAGGATCGATGACTTTATCTGTGTCAGTTTCTTCCTGCAGGAAAAGTTGGGTATTGCGAGCGATACCGGCGGTAAACGCCGTTGGCAGCGCGAGCGCCTCGTCCAGTGAATTCGTGTGCAGACTTTGCGTCTGGCCCTGAGTGGCGGCCATCGCCTCGACGCAGGTGCGGACGACGTTGTTGTAGACATCCTGCGCGGTCAGAGTCCAGCCGCTGGTCTGGCTGTGAGTACGCAGCGAGAGGCTTTTGGGGTTTTTTGGGTCGAACACCTTGACGATCTTCGCCCAAAGCATGCGGGCCGCTCGCATCTTTGCGACCTCCATCATGACATTCTCGCTTATCGACCAGAAGAATGACAAGCGCGGCGCGAAGTCGTCTACGTGCATTCCGGTCGCCAGCCCCGTGCGCAGATACTCCAGTCCGTCCGCCAGCGTGTAGCCAAGCTCGAGATCGGCACTCGCGCCGGCCTCCTGAATGTGGTAACCTGAAATGCTGATGCAGTTGAATGACGGCATGTTCTCGCTGCAATAACTGAAGATGTCTCCAACGATGTGCATGCTGGAATCTGGCGGGTAGATGTACGTATTTCGGACCATGAATTCCTTGAGGATGTCGTTCTGTATGGTCCCGGTCAGCCTCTTCTGTTCGACCCCCTGCTCCTCCGCCGCGATGATATAAAGCGCCATGATGGGCAGAACGGCTCCGTTCATCGTCATGGACACGCTGATCTGATCAAGCGGCAGACCGTCAAACAAGATGCGCATGTCGAGAATACTGTCGATGGCCACCCCCGCCATGCCGACATCACCTGCCACGCGCGGATTGTCGCTGTCGTAGCCGCGATGTGTCGGGAGATCGAACGCGATACTTAGACCCTTCTGACCCATTGCCATGTTGCGCTTGTAAAACGCGTTGGATTCTTCCGCCGTTGAGAACCCGGAATACTGACGCACGGTCCAGGGCCGCACCACGTACATAGTAGTATAGGGACCGCGCACGAATGGCGGAAAGCCGGGGTAGGTGTCGAGGTAATCGCACCCGATACGATCTGCAGCGGTATAGAGCGGCTTGATCCCGATCCCTTCCGCGGTCTCCCAGGTCAGGTCAGCAAGCGTCTTGTGCGCGCTGTGCTCGGCGTCCTCCTGCCATGTCTTCAAAGGGATCGCGGGGAACTTCTGCACGAATGGCTTATCGGCAAAATTCGGGATATTTGTCATGACTGCGTTTCTTCCTCATGAAGGAGGGACCACAGAGTGTTGAGAACATCGCATCGCACGTAGATGAAGCGGTCCACACCGGCAGCGCGGTAGGTTGCCTCGGATTGCCCTGGATTGCCGGCAAGAATCACGGTACGTGCGCCGGCCGCCTTCAACTTTGGCGCCAGCTGCTGGACCACCGTGGCATATTGCTTGTCAGTGGAGCAGATCACCGCGACCTTGGCGCCACTGGCGGCAAATGCCGCGGCGGCTTGATCAATATTAGCCTGCGTGTCGCGGCTTACCACCTCGAAGCCGCCCGCCTCGAAGAAGTTGGTCGCATAGTTCTTGCGCGCATTCTGTTCAGCAATTGTGCCCACACCGGCCAAAAAGACCCGCGGCCGGTGGCCGTGGGTGCTCTCAAAGACCTCGGCCGCATCGCGTAGATCCTCGAAAGCAGCATCGTAGGGATGCACCGCAAGAGGTGTGAGCACGGTCGGCTGCGCACCGGACGGCATCAGCTTTTCGGCAATCTGTCCGAGTGTGGCGCCGGCCTCCGCGGCAGCTACCGCGGCTGCCGTGAGGCGCCCGCTCCCAGACGCTATGCCGGTCAGTCCGTCGAGTGCAGCGGAACGACCATGCTGGCGTCGCCAGTTGGACAGGCGCTGCGCCGCCGACATGGCGAGCTCGCTATAGTTTGGCTTTTCCTGCTCGGGACGATCCTCGTCCAGCGTCGGGTGCTCACTTACGCCGATCACGGCGACCCTGCGCACAGCAATGTCCCGTTCGCGGGCGGCCTCTGTAGGCTGGATCTGTTCGGCTACCCAGCCGCTGGTTAGGGCCTTGATCATGCCGCCTTGCGCCTCGACTTGCTGAAACACACCCCAGGCGCGTTTGGCGACCTCGTTGGTGTAGCACTCGATGAACCAGGACCCGCTGGTGGGATCGACGATCTTGGCCAGATGGCATTCCTCAGCAAGGATGTGCTGTGTGTTGCGCGCGTTGTGGCGGCTCGACTCGCTCGGCAGACCGGTCGGAACATCGAACGCCAGCATCGTGATAGCGTCGGCACCAGCAACCGCACCGGCGTAGCAGGCGACGGTGTTGCGTAAGATGTTGAGCAACTGGTTGCGCGTGGTCAGCACCCGCCGCCCCGTCGAGACGTGCAGACGCAGTTTCTGGGCGTCGGCACCGCCACCGCAGCCCTCGATCACGTCGGCCCACAGCTTACGTGCGGCGCGGATCTTTGCGATGGCGAGATAGAACCGGCAACCTAGCCCCATGCTGAAAGTGATCTGCCGGGCCGAAGTTTCGAGATCGAGACCGGCATTCGTGAGCACACGGAGATAGTCGAGGCCAGTGGCGACCGCGAATGCAATATCGGCGACGGCAGACGCTCCGGCATCGTGGTATGGGGTCGATGCAACCTCGATGGCGGTCATGTGAGGTGCGTTCTGGGCAGTCCAAGCGGCTAAATCGGCCATCTGCTGCAAGGCGGTTTCCAGCGGCATTGGAAGGTTGCCGTCGCGCGCCAGCACCCGCAACGGATCGGCATTAAAGCTTCCGAGCAAGGCGCTGACCGGAATGCCGGCGCGCTTCGCCGCAACCACATAGAGGCTGCTTGCCGGCAAGAAGGACGCGCCGGCATTGAGGTGCAAGCCCGCAACATCAAGCTTAACACCCCTGGCGAGACGTTCGATGTCGTCCACAGAGGAAAGGCTCACGCCATCGCGTCCGGTCAGGTCCGCTGCGCGGCGGTCGTCAGCGTCCAAACCCTGCATACCCGCACCGTCCAGCCGCACCTCGATGGAGGTCACACCGGCATTCAGATCCTCGAGTATCTGCGCATTGGCGACCTCGGGATCAGGATGCGCGTGCTCCTGCCGGATATCCCAACCGGTCTCCGAATTGGCCAGCGCCTCCGTTCCGCGGATGAACGGCAGGTAACCAGGCAGGCCAGCCGGATCAGTCGCGGTCGGGAAAATGTCCTCAGTATAGAGTGGTTGCAGATTGATGCCTTCGTAGGTGTGCGTGACCATACGCTTGTCGAAGGGCGCGCCCTTGAGTTCCGCTTCCACCTGGTTTCGCCAAGTGGCGTAACCGATCTTCGGGAAGTCGGATGCGAGCTGAAATTCTTTCGGAATCGTCTCCACGGCCGCTCTCCTTTCTACCGGCAATGTCAGGTTGCCCCGGAGCACCACCTGCTCCGCGCCCGCTTTCGTTCGTTCATGATCAGGAGCCGAGCCACAGCACACCGAGAATGATTTGCGGTGCCACGATGCGCAGGCACATAGTCAGGGGGTACACAGCCGCATAGGCCGTGGCCTGCGCTTGCGACGGATAAAGCCCGTTGGCGAAGGCGAGGGCCGGCGGATCAGTGGAGCTGCCCGCCAGCACACCGCATAAGCTGAGGTAGTTTGTTTCGAACGCGCTGCGGGCCACCAAGCCGACCACGAAAATTGGGATGAAGGTGATCAACGCTGCACAGCCCATCCATAGTAGCCCATCGCCGTTCAACACTTCGGCGACAAAGCTCTTGCCGGCGTAGATTCCAACACAGGCCATGAATAGCGACACGCCAAGCTCGCGGACTGTATCGATCGTATCTGGCGGCATGTTCCAGTGCAATGGACCGATGGCGCCGATACGCGCCAGAATGATTGCAACCACAACTGGGCCGCCAGCCAAGCCCAGCGACAGCGGAGCCGGGACACCGGGGACATAGACAGGAATGGTGCCCAGCAACACGCCGAGGGCGATGCCCACGAAAATCCGGATTATCTGGGTGTGCTTGAGCGCACTGGTCTGGTTGCCCACGAGCTGTTCCACCTGTTTCAGCCGCAACGCGTCGCCCACGCACTTGATTTGATCGCCGAACTGCAACTTCACGTTCGGCGCTGGTGTCAGATCGACGCCAGCGCGATTCAGCCGAGAGATGGTTACGTCATACAAATGGTGAACATGCAGATCGGCAATCTGCTTCCCAAAGATCTTCGGCCGTGTTACCACCATGTCGCATGCGACGAACGCGCCCTTAAGCTTCTCCAGCTCTATGCTGGACTCGACGCCGATCAGGTCGCGCAGCTTCTCCAGTTCTTGTCGTGGCGCCACGCACACCAATACGTCGCCGACCTCGAATACGTCGTCCGGTTCCGCCATATGCTGTCTGCCCGCATGGATTACACGGGTAACGATGATGTCCGGAACATCGTGTAGGCTAAAAACGTGGCTTGGTAGCTCATGTAGCGGTACTCCCGTAATCTCCCGGTCGCGAATCTCGATGCACATGCGTGCGAGCTGCGGGTGACTGGCACCAGCCGCCTCGGCGAAGCGCGCAGACTCCGAAGGCACGTTCACACGGAAGATAATCCGCACTAGCCCCATTGTCAGCAGGATGCCGACGATCCCGAACGGATAGGCGACGGCATACGCATTGCCAGTAACCGCGATCTGCTCCGGCGTCGCCTTCAGTGTCGCCAGCATTTGCTGCCCGGCGGCGAGTGATGGCGTGTTGGTTGTCCCTCCGGCGAGCAGGCCCGTGATCACTTCCAGCGGCAGATGGGCGGCATAATGGATCGTCACCGCCATCAGCGAGCCCAAAACCACGATAGCAACGGCAAACATGTTCAGTATTGCGCCGTCCTTCTTGAAAGCCGAGAAAAACCCCGGGCCGACGCGGATGCCGATCGCATAGACAAAGAAGACGAGGCCGAAATCTCGCGCAAAGGCAAGAAGTCCCGGGTTCATTTTGAAGCCGAAGTGCCCGAGCGCGATACCGACGAACAGCGGACCGGCGATACCAAGACTGACCGGCCCGAATCTAACCTCACCCAAGGCAAGACCAAGCACCGAAACGAGCGCTATGACCATGACGGCGTTGGCGGTGCCTTCTCCACTGAAAAAGAGATTGTAGAGCCACATCCGGCACTTCCCGCAGCTCGTTGAGATCACGACGCACACAGCCGATGACCCACGCGCGTCAATTCGACGTCTTGCTTGCACGCGAGCCCACTCCGGCCATGCACGAGAGCCCGCTGCGGCGCCCTGATTCAGATCAATCCTGAATGAAATCTCCGTGAGCCCCGCACCCCCCGCCCCCGCCGCAGGTTAACGTCCGCGCTGGTGGTGGAAATTCGAAGCACGTGAGGGGGTAGGCGGAGCTGGCCATCGGATCGGTCGGCTACGGTGGAGTTGCGACGCTTCACCCGAACCCCCGGGGACCCGATGACCGAGGAAAGACTACCGATGGCCCGATCTGCTGGCCAAAGCCGGCGACGGCGACTTCCTTCGCAGCGTCGCGGAGGCCGTGGTTGCGGATTCCGGTGATCGTGAACGCCCAATCCGCTCGATCATGAACACCGATTCCGGTGATCATGAACACCTGCTTGCGCTTGGCGGAGCAGGCCGGTGCCGGGGGGCCTCAGGTTGCCTTTGGGAGGCCACCACTGACGGTTGTGTCGTCTCACGCCTCCTTGCGGCCCGTCAAGTTTCCGGCCTCGGCGCCGGGGCTGACTGCGTGACGCTTGCGCAGGCTGGGTCCCTTCAGGTCGA
>JAFAHH010000742.1 GCA_019237355.1 Acetobacteraceae bacterium
ATTGTCCAATATTCCCCACTGCTGCCTCCCGTAGGAGTCTGGGCCGTGTCTCAGTCCCAGTGTGGCTGATCATCCTCTCAGACCAGCTACCGATCGCCGCCTTGGTAGGCCGTTACCCCACCAACTAGCTAATCGGACGCAGGCTCCCCTCCAGGCAGATCGCTCCTTTCAACCTGGGCCGCCATAGCCCAGGTCCTCATGCGGTATTAGCCGGAGTTTCCCCCGGTTATCCCCCACCCAAAGACAGATCCCTACGCGTTACTCACCCGTCCGCCACTGCCGGGTTGCCCCGGCCGTGCGACTTGCATGTGTTAAGCATGCCGCCAGCGTTCGCTCTGAGCCAGGATCAAACTCTCAGGTTCATCTTCCGAACCCCAAGCCCTGCCAGAATTACCGGCAAGGCCGCAGCGCCCGAACGACGAACAGACCCAACTCAACCAGTCCCCCCAGACTACCCGAGCTTACCCAGGCACGCCGAAGGAACCCGAAAAACATTGCGTACGCATCTTACAGATCCGCAGCACAACACCCTCCAGGCCAAACCAGCCAAGCTGGGCTCAAACAACACCCAAACCAGCCAGCCGAACCATGCCAGACCTAGGCCAAACCGCCTATGTCCCAAGGGCGCCTACCACGTATCCCTTCGATTCCTCACAAGATGCACTTGTCAATGAACAAACATCCGCCGGCTGCCAAACACGGCCTACCGACCAACTTGCCCTGAGTCACGCCATCCGGCGCAAGTCACCAACATAGCAGCACCAAGCTGGATTTGCAAGGTTCCGCTCAGCGGTGACTTAGGCGAGGCCGCCCGTAGCGTCAACCCCGGCCATAGCGCCCGCCATGCCATTCCAGGAACCAGGCAACGAACCGGGGAATGCCCGTGGAGAGCCGGGTTACCGGGGAAAAGCCGGTAAGCGCCGAAATCGCATCTACCGCAGCGTAGGTCTCCACCACATCGGCAGGCGGGCGGGGGATATTTCGGATGACCGCCTTGCGTCCGAGTGACTCCTCCAGCAAAGCAACCAGCTCGGAAACTGTTTCACTTCGATTGTTGCCGATATTCAGCACCCGAGCAGGCGCATCGGCCGGCGGTGGTCGGTTCAGACAGCCAAGGACGCCAGCAACGATATCATCGATATACGTGAAATCGCGTTTAAGCCGCCCCCCCTCATAAAGGGTGATTGGCTCACCCAGCATGATCGCCCGCGCGAAGGTGTAATAGGCCATGTCCGGACGCCCCCAGGGTCCGTACACGGTGAAAAAGCGCAGCCCGGTTTGCGGCAACCCGAATAGATGGCCGTACACATGGCCCATCAACTCGTCGGCCCGCTTGGTTACTGCATACATTGAGAGAGGTGCATCGACCCGGTCGGTTTCGGCAAACGGCAAGCGTTGATTGGCTCCATAGACCGAGGAAGAGCTCGCATAGACCAGATGCTCAAGCCTCGGTAGCCGCCGAGCCGCCTCCAGCACCGCAAGATGCCCCAGCACGTTGCTGTGCACATAGGCGTAAGGATCAATTAAGGAGTAGCGGACCCCTGCCTGCGCCGCCAGATGGATGATCCCATTCGTATCTGGCGCACGTTCGAAACAGGCCTGAACCGCTGTTCGATCAGCCAGATCGGTCCGCTGGAACCGGAACCCCCGCCTTGTGATCAGCCGCTCAAGTCGGGCCTCCTTCAGCCGCACATCGTAGTAATCGTTGAGATTATCAATTCCCATCACATCTTTGCCACGCGCGAGCAGCGCCTCGGCAACATGATAACCGATAAACCCGGCCGCACCCGTCACGATAATGGTCAAATACCTAACTCCGCGCTTGCAATCTAGGTTCGCGACTGAGTGAGGCGGGAAGGCAAGCGGGCGCCTTCGACCGCCCTAATGCGCGACCCAACCCCCATCGATCGGAAGCGGCGCGCCGGTAATCGTCGACGCGGCTTCGGTGCACAAAAAGGCTGTCAAGGCGCCTATTTGCTCCGGCGACGTGAACCGCGCCATCGGCTGCTTTTCAGTCAGGAACGCATTGGTTTCGGCTTCCACGCTCGTCCCATTCTGTTCCGCACGGTCGGCGAGCTGCTTTTCCACGAGGGGTGTACGAACCCAGCCGGGACAGATCGCGTTGACCGTGATCCCCGTGTTGGCCAGCTCGATCGCAGCCACCTTCGTAATACCCACGACCCCGTGTTTGGCCGCCACATATGCAACCTTTTGCGGACTTGCCACCAGACCGTGCGCAGACGCGATGTTGATAATGCGCCCC
Source organism: Acetobacteraceae bacterium (assembly GCA_019237355.1). Taxonomy (GTDB): domain Bacteria; phylum Pseudomonadota; class Alphaproteobacteria; order Acetobacterales; family Acetobacteraceae; genus JAFAHH01. The sequence goes on from JAFAHH010000742.1 coordinate 2,264, forward strand.
CATCCCTTCTGCTTCATTAAAGGGATCGCAGCTTTCATTCCATGGAACACGCCGGAAAGGTTGATCGCGATCACCGCATTCCACTTCTCATCCGGGAAATCCTCGATGTTCGCGGTAAACTGAATGCCTGCATTATTTACCAGGATGTCAACCGAGCCGAATTTTGATTGAGCCTCGCTGACCATACGCGCGATCTGGTCCGGCTTACTGACATCGGCATCAGAATAGAAGGTACGAACCCGGTGCTCGGAGCCGATCTCCTGCTGCAGCTCCTTGATCTGGTCGGCATCACCGAACCCGTTCAGCACGAGATCAGCCCCTTGCGCGGCCAGAACACGGGCGATCCCGAGCCCTATGCCGCTCGTCGACCCAGTAACGAGCGCCACTTTTCCCCTCAAACTCATGCTCCATCCTCCGTTGTTGCATCGACAAGCGCGCACCCTATCCTCGGGCAGACCATGCGGGCTGGGAAGCCCTGGCAGGGGCCCCTGAGCCCCACCCTGGGGCACCTACGCGATCTGTTGATGCAAGAGCCGCTTGTGTGTCGCCGCCACCTCTCGGGCGGGGGTGCGGTCTATGTAGCGTCGGTCGTCGTTGCAACGCGAGACCTGAGCAGTATCGAGCGACAGCATCGGCGGCCGAGGCGAGCTGGATGAATTGGGCACCTCCTCGCTAGGCTAGAGCAGGATGACTCAGGTGGAAGCTATCATGCTCTAGGATCTTTGTTTTCAAAGCGCGATTCAGGGCTTCCGGCGCTTCCGCCTCAAGCTATCGCACTCTAGCCTATTATGTTGTAAGCAAACGCGAACTGGCCGCCTCGCCTCCGTTATGTTCTAACATTTAATCTGGTTGGTAACCAATCACCTCCGGATGCGGCCACCCTCAACCAGCTCCGTGGCGAACCCTCTTCGTGCACGGGAAAGTAAAGCAATTGCGACAGGGCACTGGCCTACCTTCGGCCCTAGCGACGCCGCTTCGAGGAAGATCTGCGGCTCGTCGATTGTTCCTGCTCTTCCTCCTCAGCTTCGTCTTCACCTCCCTCCTCCTCTTCCTCGCCTTCCATAGCGGCTGGCAGGATGGCGGTCCGGGTCACTTCCGTCAGTCTTTGGTCCTGCGCCTTCTCCTCTTCTAATGTCCGGGCGAGCAGCTCAGCCACCTCTTCTTCGCCCATCGCTTTTGCTAGCTCAGCCATGGTGCCGTAGGCCGCGATCTCGTAATGTTCGATCCGCTGCTGGCCCGCCACGACCACGAGATCCAAGAGCGGGCCCTTGTCGTGCTCGTCCATCTCGTGCTGCGCTTCCTCAGTCAGACCGCGCATCGCTTCCGAAACCCTGCGACCGGGCCTGGCCCCAAGCTGTTCCAGCGCCTGCTCAACGCGGTCGCGCTGCTCCTCGCTCTGCGCAATATGCGCATCGAGACCCTCCCGAAGTTGCGGTTCGGATACCTTGCGTCCTGCCCTTTTCATCGCCTGAATCGCCTGCTTCTCGGCGCTGAAGGCATCCCTTAGCTGCTCGATTAGCATTTCTTTAAGTTCGCCCATTTCATTTCCCTTTGCAGCCGGCAAATCCGATGCTGACGCAGGGCCAACGCAGCCGCTTCTCTGATGGTTGCTTGTCTACCTTAAGGAGGCGGTTGATTCCCATGGCGGCCTTCTCGGCTGCCGGATAGACCAGTTTCGGGCTGACTGTGCAGCCCGAAACTGGTCTAAGATCTTTGTTTACGAGCATCTTGGGGTTCCCATCCCACTTGAGCAATGAGAACCCAGTTCGTCGCTAGAGGCGGAGCATAATCTTTCCGAACACATTCCGCTTCTCGAGACGCTCTAGCCCTGCTCGAAAATTTTCCAGCGGATATTCCGCATCGATCACTGGCCGCACACCGGAGGCGATCCGGTCCAATGCCCGCCGCAACGCGGACAAGGGTGCGCCAAATGAGCCAATAATTCTATATTGCTGCTGAAAGAGTTGCATTAAATTGATGCTCCCGGAAGAGCCGGACGTTGCGCCGCATGTTACCAGCCGGCCCCCGCGCTGGAGCGAAAGCAGAGAGCCGTTCCAAGTATCCGCGCCCACATTCTCGAACACCACGTGCACGCCGCGCTTGCCCGTCAGCTTTCGTACTACGCCCTCGAACCGTTCCGCCCGGTAATTAATGATATAATCAGCGCCAAGGGTGCGGGCCCGTTCCACTTTAGCCTCGTTCCCTACAGTCGTGATCACTGTACAGCCGAGCGACTTTGCGATCCGGATCGCGATCGTGCCAATCCCCGAACCACCCGCGTGCACCAAAATCCATTCGCCCGGCTGGAGCCCGGCATTGTCGAACAACATATGCTCGACGGTAGAATAAGCGACCGGCACGCAGGCCGCGTCGCGCAGCGAGACCCCTTCAGGCATCGGCACGCAGAGCCGGGCCGGGTGGTTGATCCGCTCCTGCGCGAACCCATCGATGTGAAAGCCGCGAACGCCGGCCGGATTCTCGCAAAGATTCTCCCGCCCGGCGCGGCACGCCTGGCATACGCCGCAAACCAGCGCCGAGTAGGGAACGACCGGTTGGCCTATTTCCAGCCCAGTCACGCCAGGGCCTACCGCCACGACCTCGGCGGCACACTCCGCCCCGGCCGTAAGCGGGAGGATCCGTTTAGCGAAGGCCATGCCGCGGAAGCCCCATAGATCGAGGTGGTTCAGTCCGACGACCCGAGGGGCGAGCTGAACCTCCCCTTCCGACGGGGGCGGCGGCGGATCGATTTCGGTAAGCCCGATCTCGCGTTCGGCGAGCAGCCGTAGCGCACGCATTAGAGCCGGTCCGGCTTGACTGGAAGGCGAAGCGTTGCCAGGAGCCGGTGAATCGGCTCGCAACAGAAAGCCAGAGCATCTTCGGCGCTGCTAAACATGCTCTAAGTCGGTTCGGCGGCAAGCACGAGTGAGACATTCTGCCCGCCAAAGCCAAAGGAATTAGAGACTGCGCGGCTGACCGAAGCGTCGCGCGCTTTGTTCGGTACGCAATCAACGGGAATTGCCGGGTCCGGTAGTTCGTAGTTGATGGTCGGGGGAAGCCGGCCATGCCGCATCGAAAGCAATGTAAATACGGCCTCGATCGCCCCCGCCGCAGTTAGGGTATGGCCGATCATGGATTTGTTCGAACTGATCGGGACCGACTTCGCCCGGTCGCCAAACACGGCCGAGACCGCCGTCCACTCCATCTTATCGTTCTCCGGCGTGCCGGTTCCATGCGCATTGATGTAGCCGATTGAGTTCAGCTCCGCCCCTGCATCAGCGAGCGCGTTACGCAGGGTGGCGATGATCGGTTTGCCATCGGGCGAGGAACGCGTGCGGTGGAACCGGTCGGCCATCTCCCCGCAGCCTTCGACCACGCCCAGGATGCGGGCCCCTCGGGCCCGCGCATGGCTGAGGCTTTCCAGTACCAGCGCGGCGGCCCCTTCGGCCATAACGAACCCGTCGCGATCCTTACTGAAGGGCCGGGCCGCAGCTTCCGGCAGTTCGTTACGCGCCGACAGGGCCGAAAGCAGGGAAAAGCGGATCAAGGTTTCGGGATTCACAGAACCATCCGTGCCCGCCACCAACACGGACTCAGCCTCGCCCCGCCGAATCGCCTCGACCCCGAGCTGGATCGCGGTCGCGCCCGAAGCGCAGGCGGTGGAGGTCCCGATCGGCGATCCTTTCGTGCCGAACTGATCGGCCAGGGTATCGGCAATCGAGCCGAACAGGAACCGCCGGTACTCGGATTCGAAGCCCCCTTGGCTCGCCGCGTGCAAAAGATCGCTATAGCGTATCTCGGGTCCGGTGCCCGATGCCGCCGCGAGGCGCTGGCGCAAGCCCCAGTCCATCTCGATCGGCGGCAGAGCAAGGCAGAGTGGCCCAGGAAAATCGCCCCGCGATCCAATTCCCGCCTCGGCGATCGCTTCTTCGATGACGAGCGTCGCCATTCGCTCGGCAAGGGCCGGTGAACTCGCCTGGTCCAGCGGAATGAAATCAACCGTACCCGCAATCGTCGTGCGGAGCCCGTCGGTTGTGAAGCGCTCCACACGGCGGATCCCCGAGACACCAGCGGTCAGCTTGCGCCAATTCTCTTCTTTTCCTTGGCCCAGCGCGCTGATCACCCCCATGCCGGTGACCACAACGACCGACCGGCCTTTACCATCTGTATACGTCATTATACGTCATTCCGCGACCCTGTAGATCTGGTTGAGCGCGCGATTCACGCTTTCCGGCGATCGGGACCCCAATCCCGGGTCCC
>JAFAHH010000767.1 GCA_019237355.1 Acetobacteraceae bacterium
GTGACCATGATACCGAGGCTGATCTCGGTCACACGCGCCTGGGCGATGTAAAACACGTTCCCGGCGTCGAGCGCGCCGGGGATGCCGACGATGGCTACGGTGTAGCCGGAGAGGACGAAACTGTAAGCCGCCCAGTTCCTCGCGTACTGGGAGCCAAAGGTGCACAGCCCTATCCAGCCAGCGAGTGCTCCAAGGAAGAGCACGCGCTCCTGGGCGAACAGCGCCACGAGAATAAGCGCAACGATGGCCCCGACCAGGGTCCCGATGATCCGGTAGAAGCTCTTGGCCAGAACCAGGCCATCCTGCTGGGGTTGTGAGACAATAAAGACCGTCAGCAAGGTCCACTGGGGCTGATCGAGATTGAACTTGAACGCAATAAGCAGCGCGAGCAGCCCTGATGCCGTTGTTTTGGCTGCAAAGATCCAGGGAACCCAGCGCATGCCGGCGAAAGGGTTCATGGCGCGGGGCCGGTGCGCACCAACGGCGCGAAACCGGCTCACACTTGGGGCTTTGCCGTCCTTCGCTGCGATCCTTGCAACGCGATTACCAACTGAGGAAGAAACCGACATCCCCTGGCTTGCCTCCCGGGTAATCGATGATGGAAGCGCTCAGCTTGAAGCCGCGCGGCCTCAATTCCTTTTCATAAAAGCTGTAGGCCCGCGCGGCGAAGCCGCCGAGATGCTCGGGCCAGTCCTTGCTCCCTATGTCGATGTGCCGGCCCCTATCGGGGAGAAACGCCGAGGGGAAGTGCAGGACCATTACTTCCTTCTCGCCGTGCTCAACCGCCTTTCGCACGATGCCAAACACATGCTGCAATGCGTCGGCCGGAACCTGTTCTGCTTCGAATTTCTTTCGAAGCTGCTCGCGCTCCTCCCTTACCTGCTCAGCTGCCTTGGCTGCCGCTGCCTTCTTCTGCTGCTCCTCTTGCTCGATATACGCGTGGATCTTGTCGGCTGTTAAGTCATCGAGTTTTAAGTCGGTCATGATCCGGCCTCGCTTGGATTCGAGTGTAGAACCAGAGCTTGAGTGTGGCGGGCAATCATCCGTTCCTCATTGGTCGGGATCACCCAAACCTCGACGCGGCTCGCGTTTTGGCTAATCCGTGGTCCGTGCCGTTCGTTGGCCGCTTCATCGAGTTCTACTCCGAGCCACTTGCACAACCGGCAGATTTTGGCCCGGACAGGCGCCGCGTGCTCGCCAACGCCGGCGGTAAACACCAGGCCATCAAGCCCGCCGAGAGCCGCCGCGAGCGAGCCAATATGGCGCGCCACCCGGTAACAGAAGTAATCGACCGCGAAGGCAGCACGCGGGTCGCTACTCGCGAGCAGATCGCGAAAATCTTCAGACATGCCAGACAATCCCAACATGCCGGATTTTTTGTAGATTAGGTTTTGGATCTCATCCATCGACATGCCGCGCTGCATCGCCAGATGCAGGATCACGCCCGGGTCGAGCTCGCCGGTCCGTGTCCCCATCGGCAGCCCGTCGACTGCCGTGAACCCCATCGTTGACGCCACCGAGACTCGGTCCTGCAGCGCACATGCGGAATCACCATTGCCGAGGTGCATCGCCACGACGCGCCCGCGGGCAATGTTCGGCGCCACCTTGGGCAAGACCGAGGCGATGTATTCGTAGGACAGGCCGTGAAAGCCGTAGCGGCGGATTCCTTGATCCCGGAGCTCGATCGGGAGGGCGAAGCTCTGCGCCACCTCCGGGTTGCTCCGATGAAAGCTCGTATCGAAACAGGCGACCTGCGGTACATCCGCCTGCGCGTCGAAAGCCGCTTTCATGGGCTGCAAGTTGAACGGTTCATGCAGGGGCGCGAGCGGGATGAGCTTTTCGAGTTCCCGCAACACCTCGCGGGTGACGAGCGTCGGCTTAGTAAAGCGCGTGCCGCCGTGTACCACCCGGTGGCCGACGGCTGCGATTCTGCGTTGGCCAAGAAGCTCTCGCACCCAGGACAAGAGCAGTGGTACCACGCCTGATGGGCTGGTGGGTGGCGTTGGGCCGAGATCAAAGGGCTTTAGGCCGGCTGGCTCGTACACATGCACGGCCGGTTGCACCCCGAGACCATCTACCTGGCCGCGCAGGATAGCGTCGTCCCCGGCATAGAGGGCGA
>JAFAHH010000857.1 GCA_019237355.1 Acetobacteraceae bacterium
ATAGCAGAATGTAAAAATCACGCTCGCACCGGACTCCCCATAAAGCCGCTTTCGCGGCGACTTCACCGAGCAGGAAAAACCGGAGATCGAGGCGGTTTAGGTTTTGTGGTGCTGTTGCCCCAATGTTGTCTGCACCTCGTTAGCGGCCCGCACGTCAACACCGAGGGCTTGGTTTCGCCGGGTCCTTCCAGGACTCGGACAAGCTGCCTCCACCGCTCCGGCTCGGCGATCTCGTACACCTCCTCGCGCCGGATCCAGGGCAACAGGTCACTGCGCTTGATGGCCGGGTCAGCGAGGACGGGGCTAACCTTCTTGCCGACCATCCGCGCATGCAACCACTCGCGCTTGATCCAGTCCGACACGAGCGCTCGGCGGGGGAGGATCAGGACGAAATGCGTGGCGCGCTCGATCGCGCGCAATACCTTGTGAGAGGGTGGGTATAAAGGCCGCAGACGGCTCTGACGCTGCGGCGGGTATCGTTGGAGGCTAATCGCCCTGTACGGCGATCCTGGAGCTTTTCGGGTGTTGGGCTCACGCAAGACCAAGAAACACCGCCAAGGCGCGGTTGACCGCAATCATGGTTGCGTCGTCCAGGCGCCCAATGACTGGGCCCAGCCTGCTGCGCGCCGGTGTTTGCGGCTTATCAACCATAATTTGCGAGCGCCTGGTCAGGCCGTTTTGCCCGCTCGGCTCGACCTCGATCCGTAGTAGCGGTGCCTCAACCAATGTGCTGGTGATCGGCAGCACGGCTGCGGCGCCGAGTCCGGCGAAGTGATCCGACTGAATGATCACGGCGGGGCGCGGTTTGCCTTGATCGCCGTGCAAGGCAACCGTCACAAGATCGCCGCGCTTCACGCCGTCCAGCCGGTCTTATCGGATGCTTCGAACCATGCTTCGTCTTCGGCTTGCCCGGGCGCATTTCGGATCAGCCGGGATTGCCGCGCGCATTCATCGGCGAAGCCTGGCGCTCGCGTATCGGGCACCCAGATTTGTATCGGGCGGAGTCCCGCTGCCCGTAGCTTATCGCGTCGGCGCTGGGTGCGCTCAGCGCCTGTTCCCGTGTTGGCCATGCGTGACATGTAACACCTTCAGCGTGCGCTTTCAACGGCGATGGCATCTTGAGTCGCAGACCAGGATTTCGGTGGCAGCCTTGCCACGAACGGCCCCATTTGTGGCCAAAACCTCGGAAAGGGCCTTCGTCGTGATTGACCCGCGATGGCTCCTCCCTAAAACGGGCGGCGCGACCCTGGATAGGTGCAAGCTACCAAGGAAGGCCGTGCCTTAGGTTAGAGAAACATCCTGAAGGAAGACCCATTTCCATCCTTGTCACGTATCAGAAACTCGTTCCCCTTCTCGATCTCCGTAAGGATGCCATCATAGAGCTTGATCGCGTTCTTGAATACTTCGGCATACTTCAGTTCAGTCAATACACGCATCGGGCGCGTGTGAGATCGAACTGCACTCGGGTCTTACTCCAGGCAGGGTTCTTCCGCAGCGAGCCCTTCGAAGGAGCTTGGCAGCCAGGCCGCCCCCAAGACGGCGGGGATATCAATTTGGCACTGGTGATGTAGAGCCAAGTGGTCGCGCTCTCGATGCTCGCCTCGAAATCCTGGAGCTCGCATTGCTCAATCGCAATCGCCAGCTTGCTAAGGATGGCAGGGTGAGCTCCAACGGAATCACGAAAATATCCGTTCACGCAGCGATTCGGGAGCCAATATTGATACCGCTTGGTGGTTAGTGGCCTTATGTCGCCGCTGCCGATGTCCTTGAGGTCGCGCCAGGAGTTTCTGTCCGCTGAGCGACTTGCTCCTTGGACAGTCACGCTCTGAAAGCGCAGATTTGCGGGGCCGTGAACAGAAGTACATTCGCGAAAAATGCAAGTGAAGGCGTTGCCGTTGGTGCCCGGGCGCTACGTCGCGCGGCTTCCGGCCGCAATGCAGGGCCGCTGGTACCTTGCGCTCGTAAGGTTGCCCATTCGGCCGGCGTCGCCAGTCCTGCGCCTGCGGTTCATGCTGGACGATGAAGCCGCGTTCAGCGATGAAGTCTTCTTCTTCCCGCTTCCGTTCCAAGCAAAGTTGGGCCGGCATTGGGCCACGGCATATCGGCCTGCCGAAGCCAGCAGTATTTATCTTGACCTTTTCGGAATAACCGAGCCGCCGCCTAGCCTGGTAATCCACCTGATTACTCTCTGGCGCCCAGTCGCCGGGTTTCTCCTGGCAACCGGGAGATCGCGCCTGCTGCTTGCGGCGCTGAGGGGGGCGGGGCCCCGCCGTCTAGGTATGATCCAGCGGGTGCGGAGCGCCTTTTCATTGCTGGCCACCTCCACCCGGCCACCGATCTCGTATCTACAATGGATAGCGCTGTTCGATACGTGGTCGTCCGCCCGTGGCGACGCCCTGCTCGCTTCGCCCCGGCGGCGGCTCTGGCCGGACATAACCGTGCTTCTCTTCGAAACCGGCGCCGATGCCCCTCTTCAGGCCTCGATCGCGTCCTTAAAGGCACAGATCGCTCCCGCGCCGTATCGCGTGATCGATCACCCGGCCGCCCTCGGCAACGCCGCCGCCGAGACCGGCACGGAGTACGTGGCGCTGCTGCAAGCGGGCGAGGTGCTTGCCCGGCATGCGCTAGCGCTGTTAGCGGACCAAGTCGCGGCTGCGGAAAGACCGCAGGCCGTGTATGCCGACGAAGACAGGGTTTCCCCTGTAGGCGAGCGGCATTCACCCTTGTTCAAGCCGGAGCCAAACCATCTCCTCATGCTGTCCGGTACATTGGTGCGGGGCATCTGGCTCATCCGCCGGGAGGTGCTGCTCCGGTATCCGGAAGCGGCGGCAGACTGGGCAGAAACTCTCCGGCTGGATCTGTGGCTTCGCCTCTACCAGGATCAGGCAGCCGTGCACTCACGGCGAATACCTTATGTGCTCACGCATCGCCGTGACGACGCTGAGGCCGCGCCACCCGAAGCGCTGGCGGCGGTCGTGCGGCGCCATATTGCTCGGTCGGGCTTCGGGATGCAGGTCGCGCCGAGCTACCCGCTCGAGTTGCGGGTTTCGGCTCCCCTCGGCGCGTCGATGAAGGTCGGCATTATCGTGCCGACCGCCTGCAGGTCGCCACAAACCCTAAAATGCCTTTCGGCGGTGCTGGCAAGCACCGCCTCAGTTGAGTTCGAGCTGCTGCTGGTAATTTCTCAAACGGCGCCGCTGGAAAAGAGCCAGCAAGCGATCATCGAGCAGATCTGCCGGGATCACCGGGCGCGCTATGTCATTTCTGCGACGGAACACTTCAATTATGCCCAGGCCAACAACTTCGGAGCCCAGCAGATGAAGAGCGAACTCATTTGCCTTCTCAATGACGACGTGGCCCCGCTCTCGGAGGAGTGGCTGTCGGTCATGGTCGGGCATCTTTCCGATCCACGTGTGGGCGTTGTCGGCGCCAAACTGATTTACCCGAACGAGACAGTACAGCACGGCGGAATTTTAATGGGGCTAGCCGGCATGTGCGAGCACATGAACCGCTTTCTTCCCCGCTATGCGCCGGGCTACACATGGCGGGGGATGCTCGACCAGGAGCTTTGCGCAGTAACCGGTGCCTGTTTGCTGGTGCGCCGCGACATCTATGCCAAGCTGGGCGGGCTGGACGAGAGCTATGCCAGTTCCTTCAATGACGTGGACTTCTGCCTGCGAGCGCGGGAGGCAGGCTGGGCGGTTGTGTTCGCCGCGCGAGCCGAGCTGCTGCACTACGAGTCGCTCACCTTCGGCTCGCATTATTCCGGTGAGCGCGCGCCGCTCGAAATGCTGGAGGCTCGCCGCATGCGCCGGCGCTGGGCTGGTGTTTATGCGGCCGACCCGTTTCACAACCCCAACCTTTCCCTACAAAGGGGCAATGAGTGGGCCGTTGCTATTCCCCCCCGCGTAGATTTTGCAGCTCCAAAGATGAACGCCATCAAGCGCTGACGATTCGCCTCAAGCATCGTGCCCCAAAGGGCCAATCTTGAACAAAGCGCTTGATAGGCGGTATCTGGACGGCAATTACGTTTTGCCCTGGCGTGATCGAAGTGGGCGCCTCCCGCGAGACCCTGATATGCCCGAGCTTTTCCTCCACAACACCCTGAGCCGCCGCAAAGAGCGGTTCGTGCCAATCGACCCGGCCAATGTGCGGGTGTATGCTTGCGGCCCGACCGTCTATGACCTCGCGCATATCGGCAATGCGCGTGCCGCCGTCGTATTTGATCTGCTGGCGCGCCTATTGCGACACCTCTATCCGCATGTCACTTACGTCCGAAACATAACCGATGTGGAAGACAGGATAAACGAGCGGGCGCGGGAAATCGGGGAGTCGATCGCCTCCATCACCACGCGCACGACCGCGGATTACCATGCGGACATGGCGGCGCTGGGTTGCCTGCCGCCGGATGTCGAGCCAAGGGCGACGGCGCACATCCCCGAGATGATAGACCTGATCCAGCGGCTGATCGCACGCGGCCACGCCTATGCGGCCGATCACCATGTGCTTTTCGCGGTGAAAAGCTTTCCCGCTTACGGCCGGCTTTCTGGATTCAGCGCCGACGAGTTGTTGGCCGGCGCCCGGGTGGATGTCGCTCCGTATAAGCGCGATCCAGGTGATTTCGTGCTCTGGAAGCCATCAACCCCGGATTTACCCGGCTGGGAGAGCCCCTGGGGCAGAGGGCGCCCGGGATGGCACATCGAATGCAGTGCAATGTCCTGGCGCTACTTAGGGGAAACATTCGATATCCACGGGGGCGGGCGGGACTTGCTGTTCCCGCATCATGAGAACGAGGTGGCTCAAAGCCTGTGCGCTCTGCCTGGCAGCGACTTTGCCCGCTATTGGCTGCACAATGGAATGCTGCTGGTTAATGGCGAGAAGATGTCGAAGAGTCTCGGCAATTTCCGCACCGCGCGGGAGGTTCTGGCCGAGGCGCCCGGCGAGGCGATCCGCTTGCTCTTGTTGCGGGCGAATTACCGCGCTGAGCTGGATTTTACCTCCGCTGCACTCGCCGAAACCCGGCGCGAGATGGACCGCTTTTACCGGGCGCTCGAGCGCACGCCCGCCGCGGCTGCCTCCGAGCCGCCGGCCGAGTTCCTGGAAGCGCTGTGCGACGATATGAACACCCCGCTCGCGATCGCGGTTCTGCACCGGCTGGCGGATGAGGCGCTGGCCGGGGATCGGGACGCTGCAGCCGGGTTGCGGGCGGCTGGTAATCTGATCGGCTTGTTGCAAGCCGAACCTGATGCTTGGTTTCACACGGGAGTCGAAGCGGCCGCGATCGAGGCCGCCATTGCCGAGCGGGCTGCCGCACGTAAGAGCCGCGACTTCGCTCGCGCGGATGGGATCCGGGGGGAACTGGCAGCCAAAGGGGTGGTGTTGGAGGATGGTCCCCAGGGCACGACTTGGCGGCGGGCATAAATGACCGGCCGGGATGGCGGCGCCGATTTAGCGCCCACGGGTAACAGCCCGGTGGTAATCCTGGTTCGCCCGCAACTTGCCGACAATATCGGAGCGGCCGCCCGGGCCATGGGCAATGGCGGGCTGTTTCATTTGCGCCTCGTCGCCCCCCGAGATGGCTGGCCGCAGGAGAAGGCGTGGCGCAATTCCTCGGGCGCCGACCGTATTCTGGATGCGGCGACTGTTCATGCGTCGGTCGCTGCGGCGGTTGCCGATCTACACCATGTCTTTGCGACCTGCCCGCGTCCGCGCCATATCATCAAGCCGGTGCTGACGGCGCGCGGCGTCGCCGCGGAGTTGCGGCTGAGCTGTGCGCGCGGTTTGCGGGTTGGGGTGCTTTTCGGCCCCGAGCGCGCCGGGCTCGATAATGACGATATGGCGCAGGCCGACGCCCTGGTTCGGTACCCTCTTAACCCTGGCTTCATGTCGCTGAATTTGGCGCAGGCCGTGATGGTATTGGCTTATGAGTGGTGGACCGCTGTCGACCAGACCGTGCCGCGCGTGCTCATGACGAACGAAACGCGGCTGGCAACGAAGGGCGAACTCGATAATTTTCTTGCGCATCTTACAAATGAGCTCGATGCTTGTGGTTTCCTTAGTAACTTGCCGAAGCGTCCCGGCATGGTGCGCAACATCCGGCACTTTTTCACGCGCGGGGAGGTGACGACGCAGGAGCTCCGGACATTGCACGGGATTGTCACGGAACTCACCCGAGGACGCCGGCAACTAGGGCGCATTGAGGCGAGCGAGTGATGCAGAACATGGCCAGGTTTGGCGGTGTTCGCTAAAAGTCAGCTTCCATCCAAGCTGAACGAATGCAGATTCGTCGGCATGCTATTAGACCTTCCTCGCGCCGCAAACCCGGCATACAAAAAGGTGCGATTGATCGCTCAAGCGATAGCGCCGGCTTAGATTAGTACTTAGAAATTCCTTCGAATCCGCGCTCGGATTTACAAATCCGAGATGACGACCTATGCAGCTCTGACAACGAGCCTTTCCATAGGGTTTCACTTTCCGAGAGGACTCCGAATGGAACTGACCCGGCCGGCCTCTCTCGCAATTCCCAATCTCGCCGGCACGGCTGGCCGGCTCGCCGACGCACGATTTCTAGTGCTCCTCCTGATTATAGCGGGAGCGGCCACGCGATTGAGCTTTGGGGCGATGCTTGGATTGGGTATCGACGAGAGCTATATGGTGGCTGCTGGCCGTAAGCTGCAATTGGGTTATTTCGACCACCCGCCGGTTGCTTGGTGGCTCTGCTGGGCCGCCGCGAAGATTGCGGGTAGCGATGCCGCGATCGTTGTGCGCCTACCCTTTATCGGCCTATTTGCGGTTTCTACCTGGTTGATGTTTCGGCTGGGCTCCGTCTTGTATAATCCCGAAGCAGGATTATGGGCCGCCATCGGCCTGAACTTATCGCCCGTGTTCAGCCTGACCACGGGAAGCTGGGTGTTGCCTGATGGACCTCTGGATTGCGCGCTGCTTGGCGCGGCATTTTGTCTGGCCCGCGCCCTGCCGGCGAGCCCGGGCCGTGCTTGGCGGTGGTGGCTCGGGGCCGGCCTGTGTGCCGGGATCGCACTACTTTCCAAGTATACGGCTGTTCTGACCTGCGCTGGCGTGATCTTATTTCTAATCACGCAACCGGAATATCGACGATGGCTGGGGCGGCCAGAACCGTATGTTGCCGCAGCCATAGTGGCGCTAGCTGCCGGGTACATCCTCGCCTGGAACGCATCACATGATTGGGCCTCGCTCGCGTTCCAGGCTGGGCGCGGGACCGGCCATCGATTCCGGCCGTTTGCGCCGTTCGCTGTTTGGGCTGGCGAAGCATTGTTCGTCCTTCCCTGGATTTGGCTGCCGCTCGTAGTTCTTTTCTTACGAGGGATTCGTGTCAATGTAGCCGAACCGGAAATGTGGTTTCAGGTTTGCCTAAGCGCAGGCCCGATCTTACTGTTCGCACTGATTTCCTGCTGGGCGAGCAGGTTAGCTCTGTTTCATTGGGCTGCTCCCGGCTACCTGATGCTGTTTCCTTCCCTCGGCGCCTGGATTAGCCGCCGGCCTGACCGCGGATTTCATTCGGTCAAGAACGGAATTCTCGCTACGGCGTGCTTGTTATTGTTATCGGCGACTGTGGTGGGGACCGAAGTGCGGTGGAACTGGGTGCCAGAGAAATGGGAGAGAATGATCTTTCATTCGGATCCCGATCTCGAAGCGGTCAATTGGACTTCGTTCCCAAAAGAACTCGCCGTTCGCAGCCTGTTGCAAAAGCCCCGCCTTGTCGTTGCCGGTACCAACTGGCGAGATTGTGGTAAGCTGGATTATGCTCTCGGCGGGCGAATGCAAGTGATATGTTTGACCAATGATCCCCACCAGTATGGCCTAAGCTCTCCTCCAGCAGGAGCGGACGGGCTTGATGTTTTGGTTGTTGTCCCATTCAGAAAAGATGGGCAACTACCTAGCGAGATATCCGATCACTTTAGAAACGTTGCCGCCTTGCCGCCGGTGACGATCTTGCAGGCGGGACAAGCTGTCTTGCAGCTCGGCTTATTCGTGGGGTCCGATTTTCGAGCCCAACCCTATCATTAGAGCAGATCACGCTTGAGAGCAGATCGCGCTTGACTGGAACGCCTGCGCTTCCAGGAGCGCGTGGCCGGGTTCCCATCGCGCCGGCGCGATGAGGCCCGATGATGCTCGCAAAAACCAAGCTAGAGTGCTTCCAGTCAGAGTGGGTCGCGCTCAAACACCCCGCCCGGGCTGCTCCGCCAGAGCGCGATGGCTTGACCCGGAAACCGCCCGGGGTCGCCTTGCCGCGATCCGGGGGCGGAAAAGCCGGCACCGCGCTCTGAAAACCAGCAATCGAGAGCATCGGCGCTTCGAGCTGAAGCGATCATGCTCTCGAGATTTGACCGTATCGCCCCAAACCTTTATACGCGCCCGCACTGCCGGGAACGAGGACGGCTCTACAGGAGCCGCGCCCGCCGCCTGACCACGCGGCCTACCGGTGCAACAAGCAGAAAGAAGGGTTTGCAGGCGATGACCAAGCGTCTGGAAAGCAAGTACAAAATCAATCGACGCCTCGGGGTCAATTTATGGGGCCGGTCCAAATCGCCGATCAACAAGCGAGAGTACGGACCCGGCCAGCACGGCCAGCGCCGGAAGAAGCCCAGCGATTTCGGCGTGCAGCTCATGGCCAAGCAGAAGCTGAAAGGCTATTACGGTAATATCAGCGAGAAGCAGTTTCAGAAATACTACGAGGAAGCGGTGCGCCGCAGGGGCGACACCAGCGAGACTCTGATCGAGTTGCTCGAGCGCCGGCTCGATGCCGTCTGCTACCGAATGAAATTCGCGATGACGCCTTTTGCTGCGAGACAGTTCGTGTCGCACGGGCACTTGCTTGTGAACGGGAAGAAGGTGAACATCCCATCCTATCTCGTGAAAGACGGCGATGTGATCGAGGTGAAGGAGAAATCGAAGCAGCTCGCTATCGTGCTCGATGCCGCGCAGAGCACCGAGCGTGACGTGCCCGAGTATCTCGAAGTCGACCATCGCGCCATGCGGGGCCGGTTCGCGCGCCCTCCAAAACTCACCGACGTGCCCTATCCTGTGCAAATGGAACCAAACCTGGTGGTTGAGTACTACTCACGGTAGTGCGCCCGAAGCTTCCGGAACCGGGTTGTGGGACCGGTGTTTGAAACCTGAGCCGAGACTGGAGGCGACGCCTCCAGTGGCCAAACGCGGAGAATCAAATGCGCAGAATTGGTATGGCCGCTGTTGGGGCGGCGATTTCGGTACTGGGCCTCAGCGTCTCACGAGCGGCAGTTGCCCAGCCCCAGGCACCTGGATGGCAGCAAACGCTGCAAGGCTTGCTGAGTGGGAATCAAAGCCAGGACCAGGCGGTGCGCGAAGCCTATGAACGTGGCTACCAGCGCGGCCGTCAGGACGAGGCGCGCCTGCAGCAGCGAAATCAACGCCCGTCAAACCAAAGTGGCCCTGGGTATGGCCAAGGCCGGAGCTACCCCGACGATCGCGATCAGAACTACCCCCCTTCGTCGGGCGGCCCGTATTACAATCGCTGAGACCCCCGTTGTCGAGAGCAGTTTGAGGTTCGGTGACGCGCGATCGCCGGGCCAGTAGACGTTGGTGCGGAGCGCAACGATCTCCGCTTCGGACCCTGTCGGCCTGCCCTGGGCCGCGAGGGCCGGTCCAGCACGCTAGAGAGCACGATCGCTAGAGGCGGAAACGTCGGAAAGCGTGAATCGTGCTCTCGAACAAGACTCGCTAGAGCATGTTTGTTTCTGCAAAAAACGAACATGCTCTAGTTTCGCCTAACGGCGCATAGCGATCGCGCACTTACGGATGGTTCGGGCGAGCGGAGATCGCGCTGACCACCTTCGATCAGCCGCCTCTCCGCGCCAGTCTCTCCGCCATCTCGTCATCGCGTGCACAGCGCAGAATGGCGAGCTCATTTGTTGAAGCAAGCTCAGCGCGAACCTTGAGCGACTCGTCGCCCCCAGGTTGGCTTAAGATCCAGATCTGGTACATGCCCTCCAAGGCAGGGAAAAGCCAGGTTCCGGGTGGATCCCCGGGGGAACCGACTCGCGGTGGATCCTCGTGCCGGATCAGCAGGGAGTAGTCCTCCTCCTGAAGCTCAAGCCGAACGGAGCCCCAGCCGAGTTCCGACAGGCGGTCGTTCATCTCGATCTCGAGCGCCTCCAGTGAGGCCACTACGGGAACCGGAAGCAATCGCGCCACCCGCTCGCCGATGGCACGCAATAAATCATTCCGCGCCTGCGGACGAAGCTGGCCATCGATCTCGTCGGCCAAGGCCCGAACGAAGAGCCGATAGCCGGCGCCGTCTAAACCGCAGCGAGGGGTCAGCGGGTCTCGGGAACCCGGATCAATCGGGCCGGATCGCGACATCATGTTCATTCCGGTAATCCACCAAAGATGTAACGGGCATAGAGCAATCCTTGCGCCTCGTTCCAGTCGCCGGCGCGCTGGTAGACGGCTCGGGCGCCAAGCCGCAGCGAATTGTCCACATTATACTCGAACTCACCTTTCACGCCTCCTGCCACCCCCGAAGATGTTTTGCCAGGGTAAAACGCAACCAAATCAGGGTTGGTCAAAGCCTGCCCCTCGAGCTGAGCCTGCAGAGCCGGATTGTTTGGGAAGACCGCGGATCTGTGCTCGTTGTACGTTTGGTAACCAATCGACCCACCGATCGCCCAGGTTAGGTTATCCAGCTTCTGCCGGTATTCCACCGGAACCAAGGCTGCAAAGTAGGATTGCGGGCTGAAATAACCACCCTGGCCGAGTGTGAAGTAGCGCAGGTTCTTATCGTACCCAAAATACACGAGATCGAGGCCGACCCGCACCTCATCGGTTTTCGTGCGCCACACGGGATAGGACCCGCCTGCGCCGAACTCGGCCTCACTGTTGCTGGCGACATTTTTGCCATTTAGGGAGGCGTAGCCGCCGCCGGCGTAGAAATTCGCCAGCCCCGCGGTCAATTCGAACTGGCCGTGTCCGCGCAGCCGAGTGACGCCGCCCCACGCTGTCCCTGTGGCCGGGTCCTTCGTACCAGCATAGGAAAGCACGCTATCGGTGACCGGCCTCCGCTCCCCGGTCACGCGCAGGCGAAGGTTATCGGTTACTGCCGGCGATAGCTCGACGCCGCCAACGATATTCGTCTGCTGGAATCCAAGCGGGGTCGTGCCGAGATCGGCTTGCAGCCAGCGATAATTATACTGCGCGTCCAACCCGACGCCGTTTGCGGTTTGGGCTGGGGCCGATGTTATCGCGTTCAGTGCCCCGGTCCCGAACTGCCGCAAGGTAGTCGGATTACTCGAAGGCGTTCCGGCCGATAGGAAAGTGGGGGTTGCCGCGAACCGAAGCTTGCCATACCCACCCGGCGAGAAGCTCGCCTCGAGCGGCACAGTAGCCTCCGTGAGTTCATCGAACCCCGCCGTGCCTGACCGGTGCCGCAACCCAGCGCCCAACTGAACTTTAGGCGCAACCTGTTCCCGGAGCGCTGCGATTTGGCCCTCAATCTCCGTGGTCATCTCATCCGCGGAGACGCGGGGTGCGGCCGGGTAACTCGGCAGGATCAGGCCCTGATCCTCTCCGAGCGCGACGGTAGAGCCGCGCCGAAACGGATTGCTCGAGGCGGGCGCGACGGAGGGATCGAGCGACACCATCTGGTAGCTGCCGCTCGCGGCCTCCCGTGACGGTAGATCCGTCCCAAGTTGCTGCTGGCGCAGCGCCCGGGCAGTCCGCAAATCCTGCAGGGCGCGCCCATCATTACCGCGAGCTCGGTTCAGGTCGGCCGACATCATCCAAGTGCGCGGATCATTCGGCGCCATGCTCTTGGCATCCCGCACCAGTTCCTCGGCATGGCTATAGTCTCCGGCTTGAATAGCCGCTCCGACCAAAGCCCGGCGCGCATCCAAGTTGGTAGGATCCCGCCGAAGCAAGGCTTCGTTGATCTTCACCGCCTGCTCGGGTTGCTGCGCCGATTGGTAAAGCCGGCCCAGCGCCATATTGAGGTCTGGATTTTCGGGATCGCGCGCTAGCGCGGGAGCGAGCTCGTCATACGCCTCAGCAACATGGCCTTCGCGATTGAGCGCATCGGAGCTGCGTACCGCGAGTCCGGACTGCAACCGGGCGAGCGAGTCCCGTTGCTCGGCAGTGAGACCCGCGGTCTGGACCGAGCGAAGCAGTTGCTTCGCCTCGGCTTCCTGGCCTGCTTCGAGCAGTGCACCAGCATATTGGATCCGCTGCGCTGGGGTAGGCTTCGGAGTGGCCGCCTGCGCCGTGGCGATTGCCTCTCGGGCGCCGTACGGATCATGCATACGCGCTAACGCACGCGCGATCGCTGCCCCGCGGGTGCCCTCTGGATCGGGCTGGGCTGCCAACGCCAGCAACCGTGGCCTCGCCATGGCCGGGGTCAGCGCGGTTGCCGCGTCGATCTCGCCCTGAAGCTGGGATTGAGCTTCCAGAGTCCGCATCTGAGTGCTGCGCGCCGATGGAGGTAGTCGCTGGGCCAGTGCGGCTGCATCCTGCGGGCGGCCATCCTCTGCGGCAAAAATCGCCCCGGCTCGCAAAGTGTCGACCGAGGCGTGCGGATTGTCGGTCATATCCGCCATAGCCTGCCGGGCGCTCGCTTTGTCGCCCGAGGCCGAGAGCGCGCGCGCCAGATCGAGTCGTACCCAAGGATCCGAAGGTTGCGCCCCGGCGGCCGCCCGGAGCAGCGCAACTTTCTGAGCCAAGTCGCTGGTCGCATTCGCTTGGGCACGAAGTTGTTCCGCGCGCAACCGGCCGACCACCCGCGCGCTTCCGGTCGCTTCCGCCCGGGAGAGCAATTCGTCGGCGTCCGAGCTACGCCCCTCCCGGTTGAGGATAGTTGCCAAGCCAATGAGCGCGTCGCCGTTCGCCGGCTGGCGCTGCAAAACAGTGCGAAACGTCGACTCGGCCCCACTCACATCGCCTTGCCGCCCCTGGACGTTGGCCAGCATGAGCAGCGCACCCGTAGTGTCGCTACCGTGAGCGATAAGCGAGTGTAACAGGCGGTCAGCCGCCTCCAACTGGCCGCGTTCGATCAGGCTGCGGGCCTGCTTGTACTCATCGCCGACCCTTGATCCCGCGAGCGCCGGCTCCCACCGGGAGCGATGGGCAGGATCGGCCTCAATCGCTTGCGAGAGCAATCGTTGCCCCTCACTGACGCGGCCTTGGCGCATTTTGACGAGACCGAGCCCGCCTAGGGCGTCGGCATCCGACGGATCGACTTTCAACGCCGCATCGAACGCCGCCTCGGCCTGCGCAAGCCTTCCGGCGCTTAAAGCACGAAAGCCCTCGGCTCGTTCATTCCCCGCTGTCGACTGGGGGGACTGGGGCGGATTACGCAGCGTCGCGAGGCGCCTCTCATTTTCCTTGTCATCTGGGTGGCGCGACATCCAAGCCTCGTAGGCCGGGACGCTGCTGGTGTTATTGGGAAGCCATTGCAGCGCTTGCCGCCAGGCCTTGTTCGCCGCTTCGGCCGTGGCCGGATTAGCGGAAAGGCTCGCCAACCGGCTGATCCCTTCTGCCCGGGTCTGCTCGCGATAGGTCAGTAGCTCGGCGTAAGCGAGCTGTGCGCGGCTATCTTTCGGGTTCCGGATAACCTGTTCCGCGAGCCCGTCCCGAGCTGACTGCCAGCCATTTTCCGTTCCCGCCAGGGTCTGATAATACTCGACAGCCACATTGTCAGGCGGCGCGCTGCCGCGAAATACCGTCTGATATTTCGCGACGGCGTCCCGAGTGCGGCCCTGCCGAGCCAATTGCCGCGCCTCGGCTAGGCCCGACTCTTCCATCGGCCCGAGACGGACAGCCTGGTCCAACGCGCGCACCCGCGGGTCGTCCGGTTTCACCTCGCGTAATTGGGCGAGGGTCGACTTTGCGGAGCTCCGGTCACCGCGCGCGAGCTGGATCTGCGCCCGCAGGGCAAGCGCATCGGCGTTCCCCGGGGCAATCGAGAGGGCACGGTCAATAGCTCGCTGGGCCTGATCGAGCTGGTTCTTCGAACGCCAATATTCGGCCTGATCGAGCAGCACCTGCACCGGCTTGGCGACCGCCAAGCGGGCTTCGGATGAAGCTGGGGCCGATAGCTCAGCCAAAACTGGAACGGTGCTTGCCGGCAGGAGAGCCGCGGCTACGAGCAGGGCGCGAGGCGCGGCTGAGGCCATGAGCCAAGGACGGAAGTTCATGCTCAGGCCATCCTTC
>JAFAHH010000729.1 GCA_019237355.1 Acetobacteraceae bacterium
GGCACGGTTAAGCGTCAATCTCAATAAGATTGCGTTATTGCGGAATTCGCGCCGGACCGGAGTGCCGGACCTGCTCCGGTTTGCGCGCATTGCGCTCGACTCGGGGGCGCGGGGGATCACGGTGCATCCGCGTCCTGATGAGCGGCATATCCGGCGCAACGATGTGCCGGAGATTGCGGGAGCCATGGCTGCGGAGCGGCCGTATATGGAGTTGAATATTGAAGGGTATCCGGACGAGCGGTTACTGGAGATTGCGCGCGAGGTACGGCCGGAGCAGTGCACGCTGGTGCCGGACGCGCCGGATGCCTTTACCTCAGAGAAGGGGTGGGAGCTCGGGCCGGCGGAGGCAGCGCTGGTGAGGCCGGCCATCGTAGCACTCAAGGCAATTGGGGCGCGCGTGATTCTGTTCATTGATCCCGACTCGACGGTACTGGATCGGGTGGGGGAGTCCGGGGCGGACGGGATCGAGATTTATACAGGGTCCTACGCGGTGGAGTTTCGGAAGGGCTCGTTCAGCGAATCGCTGGATGCCTGTGCGCGGACCGCACGCGAGGCGGAGGCGCGGCATCTGGTAGTGAATGCCGGGCACGACCTGAATCTGCGGAACATTCCCCCGCTGATTGAGCGCATTCCGATGCTGGCGGAGGCTTCCATCGGGCATGAGCTTATCGCGGACACGTTGGAGATGGGCTTTGCCGCGGCAGTGCGGGCCTATGCCGCAGCACTGAAAGTTTAGGGATGTTCGCCCCAATACGCGGGACTCGGCTGTTTTTCGATATCGAGGGCACCGGTTTAGTTCCTGATGGCCCGGTCATGCGCAGCCGTCCGCCTGCTATGGTCATTCACGGGGGGCCGGGGAGCGACCATTCCGGGATGAGAGCCGGGATGGAGCGCCTGACGGCTCGGGCCCAGGTGATTTATTTCGATCATCGCGCGCTTGACGAGAATGTCGAGGACATGGAGGCGCTCCGCCAATATCTAGGGCTTGGACCGGTGATCAGCATCGGCACCTCTTATGGTGGGATGGTCGCGATGGCGCACGCCGCACGCTATCCGGCGAGCGTCAGCCATTTGATTTTGATTGTTACGGCTGCGCACCACGAGTTTCTGGAGCAGGCGGAGCGGTTCATTGCCCAGCGCGCTACGCCCGAGCAGCAGGCGGTATGCGCGAAACTCTGGGCTGGGGCGTTTGAGAGCCCGGAAGAATTGCGGCGGTACTATGAAGTAATGGGACCGTTATATTCGCGTAGACATGATCCGATGGCGTCGCATCAGGCGCGGGAACGGACGATCTATTCGCCGGAAGCGATTAATGCCGCATTCGGACCGTCCGGATTCCTCCGGCGTTTCGATCTGCGGGCGGAGCTCGGGCGCATCATCGCGCCGACGCTGATTCTGGCGGCGGCGCATGACTGGATCTGCCCGCCGGCATACTCGGAGGAGATCCATCGGCTGATTCGCGGCTCTGACCTCCGGTTATTCGAAAAAAGCGGGCATTCAGTTCGGACTGACGAGCCGGAAGCGATGCTGGATGCGATTCTTGGATTTATCGTTTACCGGCGTGCAGGTTGATTCTGCACTTGTGATGTAAGCCCATCCTGGGGCAAGAGGGAACGACCCTTCGTCAGCAAGAATTCGGTCATGCCCCGAAAACCCAGGAACTCGTCGCTTTTTACTGCACCCTCGAATGTCCCTGCGGCACTGAGTTCTGCCAGGCTTATAGAGCTGTCGCCGAAACTTACCGTCGCGCTGATAGAGGGGCGGCAGGGGCTCCTGGTCCGCGGTGTGTCTGTAGGGGCCGGGCCACTAAAGGAGGTCTCGATATTTGATGCGGACGGTCTATCGGGGCAACTGGTGTTTAAGACTGATAGAATAAAAAATGAGCGCGTCGGCTTTGATTTTGCTATTTTTCGTACGTTGCCGCGTGATGACGCTTTGTGGGAGTTCGAGATAAGAGCCCGTCACGATGACGGTTCGGAAGCGCGGGCCAACTACAAGGTAGCCTTGGCACAGGACGGGGCGAGTGTGATCGCTGGGCCAGTGAGTGAACCAGCGAGTATGGACGGAAGTGCGCCGGTGATCCTTTGCCCGGAGCGGATGGTAGTGGATGCCGATGGGCGGATTGAGGTTTTTGGCTGGGTTATTGCAAAGGCCGGTTTAGCCGGGCTGAGCTTGCCTGGGGTGATCGTGCGGTCCGAAATCGGGTTGCCGCGTCCGGACATCGCCAGTGCCTATCCTCTTTATGCAGCGGCAGCGAGTGCCGGGTTCGAGTTAGTTGCGCAATTACCTGCCAGAGATTCTGACCGACCGGTGATGCTATCGGTATTAACAACCTCTGGCGTGGAGCAACGAGTGCGGCTTTGCCCGGAGTGCCGCAAGCAGGCTGAAGCACAAAGGGGGCTCGATCCAAGGGAGCCGCGGCGGATAATCCGGGGGTTTTGCGATGAGGCATTCCTGACTGCGGACGGGGCGCTATCTGTTAAGGGCTGGGCTCTGTGCCCCATTGGCGTGCTACAGGTGGATGTTGCTGTAGGTGAGCAGCTTGCGGGTCAGGCGGAGCTGGGGTTGCAGCGTGATGATGTGGGGGATGAGTTCGCCACCATTCCCATGGCGCGGTATGCCGGCTATCGCGGCCGGTTTCCAATACCCGCGGGTCTGGAACCTGGGGCCCTGGCACGGATTGTGGTGCACAACGGCGTCGGCGATGCCGTCGAGTTTTCGCGTGCTATCGAAGCTGCCGCGAGTGCGCCCATGGAGGCTAGTCCGGGGCGTATGCTACGATTGGAGATCGACTCTCCGGTTTTGATTGATGGGGTTGCAGCCGAGCCAGTGGGTAGCCGGCTGACGATTGACGGTTGGGTGCTGTGTGACGCGGGTGTTGCCGGCATCGACGTTCTGATGGACGGGACTTCTGCGGGAGAGGCGCACTACGGCTTGGTCCGGCAGGACGTTGCGCGCGCTTTTCCGTCGCGCGAAGATGCGGTACGCTGCGGGTTCGCATTTCACTGCCCGCCACGGTTACTGCGGCCCGGCAGGCATATGGCCGAGCTGCGCGTTCGCACACGTGACGACGAGGTGCTGACACGCGGTATCGCGTTCGAAGTGCGCGAAACAGAGGAGGCTGGCAGAGGGCCACCGGTCCGGACCCGAGTCCCGAGGGCGGAGGTGAACGATCTCAAAGCGGCCCTGGATCGTCATCGGGGGCACTATCGAATTGGTCTCGCGCTACATTTGCCATGTGGTGCACAGGATTCAGGTGCGCTGTTACGCACCCTGGAGTCACTTGCGCAGCAGGTCTATCGCGACTGGTACCTGATCGCCCCTGTTGGATGGGAGGCGAATGGTAATGTGCCGGGGCTTGCGTCGAAGTTTGTGGTTGCGCAAGGCGATGCCTGGCCCGACGGACTGGATTACATTGGGCCTGTGTCAGCGGGGGATCAGCTCGGCGCAGACATGCTGGCGGAGATGGCGCTGGAGACTGCGCTCTCGGAGGGAGCTGATTTCGTTTACGCGGACGAATGGCGCCTTCCGCCCGGGACAGAGGCGGCCGAGGCGTTTTATAAGCCGGACTATTCGCCGAACCTGCTGCTCAGCAGCAACTACATTGGCCGGCCATGGCTGGCTTCGGCAGCGCTGCTCGCACGGGCTGGCATTACACCGTCCTCGCTCGCGGCGCGTGGGGAATATGACGCGGTCCTGCGCTGCACGGAGAAGGCGCGGGCGGTTCGACATGTGGCGAAGCTGCTATGTATGCGAGGTGGTGTCGGGGACAGCCCTAGCATGGAACTGGTGGCGTTGCGCGAGGCGGCGGCGCGGCGCGGCTACATGCGCGAGGTTGTTCCGGGTTTAATCAACGGAAGTTGGCGGGTACGGCGGCCGGTGGCGACGCGAGGCAGGATATCGGTCATTATTCCGACCTGCGGTGCCCATGGCATTATTGAGCGGTGCCTGCATTCGCTGCGGGCGACAGCAGGTGATCATGACCTCGAGATCATATGCATCGAGAACATTGCAGCGGAGAGTAGGCACTGGAAGGAGTGGCTGGCGTCGCATGCTGACGTGGTGATTTCGACCACCGAAGCGTTCAACTGGTCACGTTTCAACAATCTGGCGGCGGCGCGGGCGAGCGGGGAGTTCTTGTTGTTTCTGAACGATGACGTCGAGGCTGAACAGCCCGGTTGGATCGACGCGATGGTGGAGCTTACGGCCCAGGCATCCGTCGGCGTCGTTGGTGCCCGGCTGCTATATCCCAATCGGACCGTTCAGCACGCTGGAATGTTTTTGACGCCGGGTGGGGTCGGTCGGCACGCGTTTCGATTTGCCGCTGAGGATGATCCCGGTTATTTCGGACAGGCGCTGATGGAGCGCGATGTAAGCGCGGTGACCGGGGCGTGCATGATGATGCGACGGACGCATTTCGATACTCTAGGGGGATTCGACGAGACGCACGAGATTATCAACAACGATCTTGACTTCTGCCTGCGGACGACTGAGGCTGGACTGCAGGTGGTATGCACGCCCTTTGCCACGCTGATCCATCATGAGCAGGCGAGCAGGGCGGCAATGCCTGACAACTACGATACAAGACTTTTTCAAGAGAGATGGCGCCTGCAGTTCGCTAAGGGCGATCCGTTTCATAATCCGCAGCTAACGACGCAGCATGACGACATAGGGGTCAACGAGGAGCCGATCCGGATCATATGCGCCGGCCATCCCTTATTTGGTGCCGAGGAAATTCGACGAATCCTGGTGGTGAAAGTCGATCACATTGGCGATTTTGTTACCGCTATGCCGGCGATCCGCCGCTTGCACGCGGGTTTCCCCAAGGCGGAGATTTTTGTTCTTGCGGCTCCTGCCGCACAGGCGTTCACCGGATTGGAACCGGCTATCGCCGAGATCTTCTCGTTTGAATTCTTTCATACTCGATCGGCCCTCGGGCAGAAAAAGCTGGGCGAGGCGGAATTGGCCACCCTGCGCACGCGGCTTGCGCCGTATAGGTTCGATCTGGCGGTCGATCTGCGCAAACATGCGGATACGCGTCCATTGCTGCTTGCAACCGGGGCGAAGTTGCTCGCAGGCTATGATCATGCCGGGCAGTTCCCGTGGCTGGACATTGCGCTGGAGTGGGAGGGCGATCGGGGTCTGCATCCTAAGCGGTCACACATTGTGGATGACCTGATGAACCTGGTGCAAACGATCGTGACCGCCGGCATGTGCGATCGCATTGGGCTTTCGAAGGAGGCGATCGCGACATTGCAGGCCCAGATTCCGCCGCCGGACAGTCTGCGCAACTTCTTCCGTAACCCAGTTGTGTGTATGCACCCGGGCGCCGGGAACGAGATGAAGCAGTGGCCTGAGGAATCTTTCGTTACGCTCGCCGATCTGCTGGTGCAGGAAGCCGGAACAAACGTTGTGGTGATCGGCGGTCCTGACGAGGTAGAGATTGCGGACCGGATAGCGGCTACGGCCGCCGATCCGCTAGCGGTACGCTCAGTGGCGGGGGTTGTGCCATTACGGATGCTTCCGGCCCTGATCTCCCGCTGCGCCCTCGACGTCGGCAACGATAGCGGCCCGATGCACCTCGCGGCTTTGGTCGGGGTGCCCACGGTCGGGATCCATTCCGGGACCGTTGATCCGATGGAATGGGCGCCGTTCGGCCCAGAGGCAGTGGCGGTAGGGCGAGCAATGCAGTGCAGCCCGTGCTATCTGAACCGGCTTAGCGACTGCGTGCGCAATCTCGCGTGC
>JAFAHH010000730.1 GCA_019237355.1 Acetobacteraceae bacterium
CGAGTAAATTCAGGCCGGCTAAAGCGTGAGGCAGGCGAGGCTGGCTCAGGCGGAATTTTCGAGACCGAACTGACCTCCGGCCTTTTTCTATGGCTATGTGGTGCTAGATGTGCGTGGCCTCGGCGAGAATATCGGCGGCGATGCCGAGCTGGCTGGCAAGGTTGTGAGCATCTCGTGCACCTGATCGCGACCGTGTCGCCGGCTCCGAAGAAGGGCAGCACTGCGCCTTACGCCTGGGCGGATCTTGTGGTTGTCGAGACCGGAGATCACCAGCCTCGTAGCTTGGCCGGGGCGTTCCGAAAGCCGGTACCGCTCGGCGCGCAGACCGGGGATGTGCTGGATTGTGCGCTGTGCGCGCTCGAGGGGGCATCTGGCCGGGTTGGATCGCAGCTACGGTGTGCAGGAGAGGCGGCAGGCGCTGTGTGCTCGTTCGGCCGCGCTGCCGGGGATGCTAGTCTAGAGCCGATCGAGCTAGATCAGCTGGCGAGCTGGGCGGCGGAGGCAGTGCGCGCCGGGGCGGCGTGACCATGCCCCGGTCTCTTATCCTGGTGCTGGAGGGGCCGCCGCTTGCTTTCGGCCGGGAAGCCGTCGATTCCCGGGGCCGGTTTCCGATTTTCCTGGCGCATCGCTGCTGACTGGGCTGTCGCACCAATTTGCGGGCTTGCGCGGCGGCTTCCCGGGCCTCGGTCAGCGATCCGCGGGGCGGTCCCGAGCCCCATCAGCCTGGCTTTGCCGCCCAGCTTGAAGCGAAACAGCCATGAGCGCTGGGTTGCGCCCCGGACCTGCAGATATAGGCCGCCACCGTCCCCGTAGATACCGGGCGTGGTGAGGCTTCCCATCCGCGCTGCATTGAGCTTCCCCACTCCCGTCCGCCTAACCCCTCCAGCATACACTCTGGCATACACTTCAACACGGGATAGAGCAGGATGGTATGGAACGAAGGGGACGGTCGTGGGTGCAATTTCCTGTGGCGGTTAGGCTGTTTGGAACCGCTAGGAACATCTCAAGAGGCGGCTTCGGCGGATATCCCCTCCGCGAGATATGCAACTTGCAGTTGAATCTGCACCGGTTTCCGCCTCGACGGTTCCAAGCCAGCAACACCTCAGCCAACACTTTATTTAGGCGGAACCGGCCGAATTGGGTCGGGACCCCTGGGTCGTCTCTTCAGGACGAGCTCTCAGCACCAGTGCCGGGTCCCATTTGCACACGCATGGTCCTGAGTATTTCCATCAATACCTGGCGCTGCTCGTCGGCTGAGGCTCGGTGTTGCTCAGCGGCTTCACGTAAGCTCTCGGCTGTTTCTCGAGCCTGCTCCGTTGCCTTCCGGAGCTCCTCATTTGCCTTGCGCGCCACCTCCGTCTGCAGGCGCGATTCCTCGGCAGCGGCCCTGATTATCTCGGCGGCGGCGCGCGCGATCTCAGATGCTATCCGAAGCTCCTCGGCGTGCTTCCGAATCTCTTCGGCTGTAACGCGCTGCTCCTCAGCGATCTGACGCTCCTCTTCAGCGCGCTCACGCGCCCGTTCACGGCGGTCTCTCTCTTTTTCGTTAGGAGATGCTGTATCTTCCGCGGCGGGCGGCGAACCGGTCGGCTGCATCCTAACACCCTCCAAAGATCAGGATTTCCTCCAAAGGTCAGAATTCTCGATTCAATGTCGATTGGGACCGGCAGCATAGCTCCTGCCGGTGAAGGCCATGGTCGAAGCCCAGAAGCTGGCCAAGTCCTGGACAGGCAAGCAGCCAACCCGCACGAGCTGCAGAGCGGCATCCACCGTGCTTAGCAGCGCTGCGCTAGGGATCCTTCGATCGCGCGCACTCATGACCCAGTAGTGCCTTTGGGTCGCGTTGCAGCTTGATGTCCAGGTCATGGCTTGTAGCGTGGCGCCATACTGCATTAGCTGCGGCAGAAAACACAGGAAGCAGCCCGTCGGGGGTCGAAGCAATCTTCAGCGAAACCGACACCCCTTCTCCTATCGTGCGGTCGAGCAGTTTCAATCCGAAGACCGGAATGCTCAATCCAAACCTGCCAATGCGGCGCTTAGCCCGACCTCGCGATCTGGGGCGCCTTCTCTCGCCCAGCTCGCGGCTTTTTCAATCCACGCAGGATTGGCACAGATTCTGCGAGCGTTCGCCATAGCTCGGCTGGCTCGTTTAATTATGGTTTGGCTGAGTTGGCCACCATTTTGGTGCATTTGATCGCCGTTTTAGCTCGCTTGAAGTGAACCAGCGTACGCTCCCAACCGAGCCAATCGGATTTCCACATCAATTTCGACCCATCTGCGCTAGCATTTCCTTACTCTTCGGGAATTTCTCAATCAAAGAGTGGGCGAAA
>JAFAHH010001023.1 GCA_019237355.1 Acetobacteraceae bacterium
GCAGCGTCGTCGCACTTGGTTCCCGGAATACGCAGGTCCTCGCTTTGAACTTGCCGCCTGGTACACGAGCATTATCTGGAGTAAAGCCGGTCCAGCTCCGTGGCGAGTTCCGCGACCGGGGCGCTCCAGTCTCCCGCGACGCCCTGACGAAAAAGGCGAGTGTTTGGGTACCAAGGCGTTGCGACGCGCTGGTCCATCCACCGCCAGTCAGCCGGACGTTTCAGCAGCAACCAAGTGGGTCGCCCGAGTGCGCCAGCCAAATGCGCGATCATCGTGTCAACCGTGATAACCAGATCGAGCGAGGCGACCAGCGTTGCCGTTGTAAGCATATCCGCCTCTGGATGTAGTGGCGCTTCTATGCCGGCGGATGCGGGCGCACCGCGTTGCAAGCTGATGCAGTGCAGCCGGTGGCGCGCAAGCGCCGGGGTTAGCAGTTGCAGAGGAATGGATCGGTCCGGGTCCCAATCCCCGCTTTGCCAGCAAAGGCCTATGGTGCGGTCGCGCGGCCTCTGGCGCGGCTCTGGAGATAGATACGGCGCGGAGCGCGGCATTCGGTCTAGGGTTATCCGGAATGCATGCAGAAGTTCCATGATCTCCAGCGTGCATTCGGCCGGCTTCAAAGGAGCATCAATCCGGAACGGCACGACCCGTCCGCCGCCGGGGAGGGTGCGGAGCAACGGCATTAGCTCGGGCTGCGCCTCTACAGTGAGCGAGGCGGCGCGGCGTCCCAGTTCCGGCAAGAACCGCGCGAATTGTAGCGTGTCCCCTAGCCCATGATAGCAGCGGACCAGCACATGCTTGCCTGCAAACCGGCTTCCATCCCATACCCAGCGGCGATGATAGGGCAGATTCGGGTTATCGGCGTCGGCCGGGTCACGGGCTGCGAGTACGGCGTCGCTGATCTCATGCGCCGCCCGATAATCGCCCCGCCGCATGGCTGCTTCCCATGACGCCGGCGCGCACGAGGTTACCGATTGAGACTTGATCGCTGTGAAACGGTTTATCATTTTGCTCCCACGCCTAACCGGCGCGGCGCTTCTGTTGTTCCTCATCATCGCTTTCACGCCTGTCGCCTGGTATATCGGCGCGCCGCTGCGTGTTCCAGTCCAGCCGCAACCGAGCGATGTGATTGTTCTGTTCTCTGAGGGCCAGATCAGCCCCGAATGGCTAACCCCGAATGCAGCGCAGCGCACTTGGGGCGCATTGCTGCTCTGGCGCGAGAATCTGGCGCCAGTAATCCTCTCCTCCGGTAGCCAGCACGCGATTGGGCTGGACCAGGCTGAATTACAGGCGGAATGGCTCGAGCGTGCGGGGGTACCGCAGGCGTCCCTCATGGTGGAGAATCGCTCCCGGCGAACCTATGAATCGGTGCTCGAGCTGCAGCAGATTATGCACGAACGCGGGTGGCGGGCGGCGATCATTGTGACCGCGGCAATGGACGTGCTGCGCATCCGGCTTGTTTGCGAAAAGCTCGGAATCCGGGGCATTTCCTTCCTAGCGGTACCCGAAGAGCTGCCGCCGCGGCCGGGGAGTATTCTCTACTTTCCTTGGGGATATGCCGCTTTCCACCATGCTCTCTATGAGTACGCTGGGATTGCGCTTTATTGGATGAGGGGTTGGATCTAGGCTAGAGCGCGATGGCTTGAGGCGGGCTCGGGGTCCCAATTCGCGAGCACCGGTCCCATTTTGCGCCGCAAAATGGGCCCGGGATTGGGGTCCCGGTCGAAGGCTCAATCGCGCTGAAAACCCACCAGCTAGGCTAGATGCGGTAACGGGCCGGCCGCCAGACTAGGCGGTTCGGGTCGCCGTCCCTCAGAATGATGGTGTCTCAACCACGGAGAGACGCCAAGTCTGCTCCAAAGCATCGAGGGATGACCATGGCGTATCATGCCGGAAGGCGGCGGCCGTTGCGCCGACCCCAGACAGAAGCGAGAACCGACGATCGGATACCGCAGCTCCAAAGGAGGGTTGACACCCCACGGTCCGTTACAGCTTTTGCGCGCAAAGCGGGACCCGGGGGGCTCGCGAATTTGGCGGCCGATTCCGCCTCAAGCCATCGCGCGCTACAGTTTATCAGCTCGCCAAAGTCGCTCCACGAACTACGGAACCGTTCCGGCAAGCCCATGATCCGGCACCTCACCATCCTGACCGCACTCGCAGCTACTATCGCGCATGCTCCCCCGGTCCGGGCCGAAGCGGGCCCGATTTATGGCCCTGAGCTTGAGGAATTCGCCTATCCCTGGCCTGTGGCGCATTTCCGGCTCGCCTCGCAGGGCGAGGCCCTGCAGATGACCTACATGGACGTGAAACCGGCGGCGCCAAACGGACACACCGTCATGCTTCTGCATGGCAAGAATTTCTGCGCGGCGACCTGGCAAACCACGATCACGGCCCTCATGCAAGCCGGTTACCGCGTGATCGCGCCCGATCAGATCGGATTTTGCAAATCAAGCAAGCCGGCGCATTATCAATACAGTTTCCAACAGCTTGCAGGAAACACCCACGCGTTGCTGGCCTCGATTGGGATCAGTCACGCCATCATTGGCGGCCATTCCACTGGCGGTATGCTGGCGATCCGCTATGCGCTTATGTATCCGGCAGAGGTCGAGCAATTGGTGTTGGTTGATCCAATCGGCTTGGAGGACTGGAAAGCCAAGGGCGTGCCCTGGCAAAGTGTCGATCAATGGTATGAGCGAGAACTGCAGACGACCGCGGATCGCATCCGCGATTACGAGCGCATTACCTATTACGCGGGGACGTGGGAGCCGGCCTATGAACAATGGGTGCAGATGCTCGCCGGCATGTATCGGGGCCCCGGGCGCGATATTGTCGCTTGGAACTCTGCCCTCCTCTATGACATGATCTATACCCAGCCCGTCGTTTACGAGCTGAAGCTTCTGGCGATGCCGGTGGTGTTGCTGATCGGCGACAAGGACACGACCGCTATCGGGAAGGATCTCGCGCCACCTTCCATCCGTTCCACGCTCGGCGATTACCCCGCGCTTGGTAGGGCAGCCGCGGCGCAGATTCCGCACGCGCAATTGATAGAGTTCCCAGATCTCGGGCACGCACCGCAAATCCAGGCGCCCGAAACCTTCCATAAGGCGCTGCTTGACGCGCTACAGCCAGCCGGGCCGAATCCCTCCATGGCGCCCCGATGATCGCGTAAATACCTCAAGGGAGCATACGAATGCCGGGCCCCTTGCATGGATTCCGAATCCTTGACCTGACAGCCATGGTCTCCGGGCCGCTCGCCACGATGTTGCTGGCTGACCAAGGCGCGGAGGTAATCAAAATCGAGCCTCCACCGGGTGGGGACCATACCAGGTGGGGCGCCAATCAGCGCGGCGGGTTCTCAGCCTCATTTCTCAATAACAATCGCAACAAGCGGTCGGTGGTTCTGAACCTTAAAACAGTAGCGGGTCTGCATATCCTGAAGCAACTTGCGACCCGGGCCGACGTCTTCGTGCAAAACTTCCGGCCGGGTGTTGCCGAGCGAATGGGAATCGGTGAGGCGGATGTCCGCACCGCCGCGCCCCGGATCATTTACGTCTCGATCAGCGGGTTTGGCGAGCTTGGTCCCTATGCATCAAAGCCGGTCTATGATCCGTTGGTGCAGGCCATGTCGGGGCTCGCCACAATCCAGGCCGGCTCCGACCAAGCCCGCCCGCGGCTTGTTCGCACCATCCTGCCCGATAAGCTCACCGGGTTTACGGCGGCGCAAGCGATCACCGCCGCCCTGCTCGCGCGGGAGCGCACCGGCGAGGGGCAGCATGTGCGCCTATCGATGCTGGAAACGGTAATCGCCTTCCTGTGGAGTTCGGATATGGGCAGCCAAACCTTTGTCGGGCATGAGATGCCGCAACAGGAGGCCGCGAGTTTCATCGACCTGATCTACGAAACTGCCGACGCTTATATCAGTGCCGCGGTGCAGACGGACCGGGAGTGGGCCGCGCTGACGCGGGCGCTCGACAGGCCGGAATGGCTGCACGACGAACGGTTCAAAACTCCGGCGCTTCGGCAGAAGCACATCAATGAACGTCTCGAGCTCACCCAATCCGTGCTGCGCACCCGCCCGGCCGCCGAGTGGCTCGCCCGTCTCACGGAAGAAGGGGTGCCGTGCGGGCCGGTGCTTACCCGCAGCGAACTCATCCGGCATCCGCAGGTTACAATGAACGGCATCGTGGCCGAGATCGATCACCCCGCCGCGGGCCGGCTCCGCCAAGCGCGCCCGCCCGCCCGGTTCTCGTCCACTCCCGCCGAATTCCGCCTGCCTGCCCCCGGGCTCGGGGAACACACCTCGGAAGTACTCACTGGCTTGGGGTATTCGGCTGCAGAAATCCGCGCGCTTGCGGAGGAGGGCGCAATTGCTATCGGGGGAACTCCGCGCCCATGATCGATTTCTATTACTGGCCCACGCCAAACGGATGGAAGATCTCCATCATGCTGGAGGAGTGCGGCCTGGAATACCGTATGATTCCCGTCAATATCGGCCGGGGCGAGCAGTTCCGGCCAGAATTTCTGGCGATCAGCCCCAATAACCGCATGCCCGCGATCGTGGATCATGATACCGAGGGCGGCCCCATGCCGGTTTTCGAATCGGGCGCAATCCTGCTCCATTTGGCCAAGCGCACCGGGTGCTTCATGCCGACCAGCCGGATTGGGCGGAAGGAAATCTTGGAATGGCTGTTCTGGCAGGTTGGGAGTCTCGGCCCGATGGCCGGCCAGTTGAGCCATTTCGTCAATTACGCACCCGGCGAGCATCCCTATTCCCTCCAGCGCTATGCACAGGAGTACAAACGCTGCCTCGGCGTGCTGGAGCGGCGCCTCGAGGGTCGCGCGTTCATCGTCGATGAATACTCGATCGCCGATATGGCTTGCTGGCCCTGGGTGTTTATCGCCAAACCTCTCGGCCAGCCGTTGGATGAGTTTCCCAATGTCGCGCGCTGGCGGAGAGCCATCAAAGAGCGGCCGGCCGTGATCAGAGGGGTCGATTTAGGCAAGGAGTTCCGCCGCTCAGCCCCGCCGACGGAAGAGGAGCGGCAGATCCTGTTCAATCAAAGCTCTCGGCAGAGCGCCGCATCTCCGAGAGGATGAAGGCTTCGGGTTCAGGGATAGGCGCCGCCTAGCAAGGGAGGTGACTGATCAGCGCCGACGCTTGTCGATCGCAGCAAGGCATCTCGCGGCTGATCGCGCCCGAGACCAAGCTGCGATCGCGAAGCCCCCAGGAATGAGGACGCCGAGGGCGTAGGCCGCGGCAACGAAAGGCAGATGGGTCACCCTCTGGCCGCCCGCGCCAGAAGCAAGGCCCGGATGCGCCGCTCCATAACCGCCGCGCGCGTGCGCGTCAGAACGATGGCGACAAAGGCAAATGTGTAGCCAAGGGTGCAAATCAGCAGCGGCCAAAGCATGCCGACATACATTGTCGGCGCTCCGCTGAGCGTAATCGAGGCGGGCTGATGCAGCGTATTCCACCAATCGACGCTGAATTTGATGATCGGCAGGTTGATCACGCCCACGAGGGCCAGGATCGACCCGGCCCGGTATCCGGCTTCAGGCTCATCAAAGGCCCGGACAAGCGCAATATGACCGAGATAGAGGAAAAACAGCACCAAAACCGAGGTTAGCCGGGCATCCCACACCCACCACGCGCCCCACATGGGGCGACCCCAGATGCTCCCCGTTGCCAAGCACAAAGCGGTGAACCCGGCGCCGACCGGGCCAATCTCCGCGGCCGCCAGGTCTGCGAGCGGATGGCGCCAGACGAGGGAACAGACCGAGCAAAGGGCAAGCGACAAATACCCGGCCGAAGCAAGCCAAGCCGCCGGAACGTGCACGTACATGATCCGGACTGCGTCGCCCTGCTGCCAGTCCGCCGGGGACCAGAACAAACCCCAAGCAAGGCCAATAGCAACTAGGACGAGCGACAAGCCCGAGAGCCAGGGCAGGACAGCCCCCGAGAGCCGGAGGAATTGCCCGGGATTGGCAAAGCGATGCAGGTTTCGCCGGGTTGGCGCGGTTGCCGTGTTGGCGTCCATGAGGCCGCTTCTTAACCCAGACCGTGCAGGGAGTGAAGCAAGTCCAATCGCGAGCGGGAGACGCCGGGAGGAAGGATCATGGCGGCTGAACACACCCGGAACTATTGGCTCGTTAAGACCGAACCGGATGCTTTCAGTTGGGATCAGCAGGTCGCGCATGGCGTTGAACCCTGGACCGGCGTGCGGAACCATGTTGCCAGGAAGCACCTTCAGGCCATGCGGGTGGGCGACCGGGCCTTCTTCTACCACTCGAATGTGGGGAAGGAGATTGTCGGTATCGTCGAGGTCGTGCGGGAGGCCTATCCCGATCCAACCGCCCAGTCGGGGCACTGGGTATGCGTCGATGTGCGCGCTGTTGGGCCCATGCCCAGACCGGTTTCGCTCGCGGCGATCAAAGCCGAGCCGCGGTTGCGGGATATGCTTCTCGTGCGGCAGGGGCGGCTCTCGGTTTCGCCGGTTTCCCCGGAGGCTTGGGACCTCATTTGCCGGATGGGCGGTTGGCCGTGTTCTGCATGACTCTGCAAACCGCTTGTGACCTCGAACTGGCTCGGCAGGCGCAGGCCAGGCGGCGGAATACCCGTACGTCGCTTGACGTCGCGGCCCTGGCTGTCATCTCTGCGCCGTCTTTTGCAGGACGAGACCTTGATGCATCCCTATCGCACCCATACCTGCGGCGCGCTTCGCGCCAGCGACACCGGCCAGACGGCACGCCTCTCCGGCTGGGTGCACAGTAAGCGCGACCACGGCCATTTGCTGTTCATCGATTTGCGTGACCATTACGGGATTACGCAAATCGTGTTCGACCCGAGTAGCCCGGCTTTCGCCCCAGCCGAGGCGGTGCGGCTGGAGAGCGTGATTACCGTAACTGGCCGTGTAGTGTCCCGCGAGCCGGGCACGGTCAACCCCAAGCTGCCCACAGGCGAAATCGAGCTACGCGCGGAGGACCTGGTGGTGCAATCGGCGGCCGAGGTGCTGCCGATGCAGATTGCCGGGGATGAGAAATATCCAGAGGAGATTAGGCTCCGCTACCGCTTCCTCGACCTGCGCCGCGAGCGCATGCACCGCAACATGATGCTGCGGGCGCATGTGATCGCGAGCATTCGCCGGCGGATGATCGAGGCCGGATTTACCGAGTTCCAAACCCCGATCCTGACCGCTTCCAGCCCCGAGGGCGCGCGCGACTTCCTGGTGCCCTCGCGCCTGCATCCGGGAACCTTTTACGCCCTTCCGCAGGCCCCGCAACAATTCAAGCAACTGCTCATGGTGGCGGGATTCGACAAATATTTTCAGATTGCACCTTGTTTCCGGGATGAGGCCTCCCGCGCGGACCGCTCGCCGGGTGAGTTCTACCAGCTCGATTTCGAGATGAGCTATGTCACTCAGGAGGATGTGTTCGATACGCTCGAGCCCGTGCTTGCTGGCGTCTTTGAGGAGTTTGCGGCAGGGCGCGCCGTATCCAAGCCGCCCTTTCCCCGCATTCCCTATGCGACCGCGCTGCTCGAGTACGGAACGGATAAACCCGACTTACGCAACCCGCTGAAAATCGCCGATTTAACCAGGCACTTCGCGGAATCGAGCTTCGGCTTATTTGCCCGGATCGCAGCTTCCGGTGGGATCGTGCGGGCAATTCCGGCGCCTGGCGCTGGGCGAAACCCGCGTAGCTTTTTCGATAAACTGAACGAATGGGCGCGCGAGGAAGGGGCTGGCGGACTCGGATACATCATCTATGACGCAGCCGGGCCGAGAGGACCGATCGCCCGCAACCTCGAGGCCGATCGTGCCGAGGCCATCCGTGGGGCATGCGGCTTACAGGCTGGGGACGCCGTGTTCTTCGCCGCAGGAAAGGGGGAGGACCCGGTCAAATTCGCGGGCAATGTGCGGGCGCGGCTC
>JAFAHH010000187.1 GCA_019237355.1 Acetobacteraceae bacterium
CATGCGGCTGGCCCTTGATTTCGCATTGCCGGCCGGTATCTGCCGGCGACTGTTATGAAAGGAATGCGCGAAAGCACTTTGGTTGGTTTTGGCTAACTAATTCGTTAAGATTATTTTGCGATTTTCGATTCGGATGCAGTGCTGCCGTCTCCATCGCCCGAGTAGGCCCTTTTCGCGTCCGCCCAGAACGGTGACACAAGCGCAACACTGGTAAAGAGCGATGCTGCATTGCAGCATTTGAGGTTGAGTCTTTGGAGACTGCCGCCTATTGCATTTGTGCATCGCAGCATGTCCCGGTTGGTAATGCTCCTATCGCCGCCAGCTGCAACTATTGAACGATGTAAACGCCTGAAATGAGAGGTATAGTTTGTGAAAAAGCTCTAGTGGCGCACCGGTCGGGCATGCCGGCGCCAGCGGTCGCCCTGATCCATTGGGGTTCGCCGCCCTGGCCGGGCTTGCCTGCCTTTGGTTCATCGCCTCCTCGCCCGGCTGGTAAGCGGTCATTCCATTCACGTTGTTGGGCCCGCAATTGGCCTGGGCGATTTATGTACGGGGCCGGGCCGCAGCCGCCGGGCTGGGGCGCTGGTAGCGGGCAGCTGGCCTGACCCCCATTTGGCCGGTCTTCGCCACGATCGCGATGTGCAACGCTTTTCCAGCTTCCTTTCGCCGCCGATCCAGAAATCTGGTTTGCTTTCGCTACCGAAAGCAGCGGCCGGTTGGCCGGTGCGCTCGGCAGTCACCTCCACAAGCAATTTATAGCAAGCGGCGCCAATCCCCTTTCAAAACAAAGCTTTTGCGCGCGCAAAGTCAGATATCGAAAATCCCATATGATCGATCATCGCGTCCTCCGCTCGCTTCACTCCTCTCTCTGAGTACTGCCTCCCCCCGGCACGGAGGTGCTGCCGAGTAGATGCCCGGCGACGGTCTGGCCATACATAGACCAGGGTGAGTGGTGGAACTTTTGCCGCGTTTCGGCGACCGAGCCAGTGAAGCGTGGGTCCTGTGGCCGCTCATGGCTATTCATGAACAGCGCCACGTCCCAGGAATCCTGGTCTGAAAGCGTCCCGCCGAGCCCCAGGGGCATGTTCGCCTTGATGAAGGCGGCGGCGGTGTCGACCATCTCCATGCCCGCACCCCAATTGTAAGATTGGTTTCCCCATAGCGGCGGAAACACTACCTGCCCGTCTGTCAATTGCCCCTGCCCATCTGGGCCGTGACACAATGCACATTTCGAGGCATAAACCGTCTGACCGCGCCCATAATCTGCTTGAGATCCTGGCTTGGCTAGTTTGGGATAGCCACGCCCCGGCATGTCGGCGCCGACCGGCGCACCCTGCGCGAGCCACGCCGAATAGCTCTCTAGCGCAACGATTACTTTGTCACCGAGCGGCGGCGGCTTGCCGTTCATGCTGAAGCGGAAGCAGCCCTGCAACCGTTCCGCGAACGTGTTGACGTGTTCGTTCTTCGCCCGGTACTCGGGGAATGCAACCCAGGCAGCCCATAGCGGCGATGCCCCTGCGAGCCTGCCCGCATCCAGATGGCAGCTGCTGCAGCGAAGCGCATCGCCCACGAAAGGCCGTGCATATTGGCCGGTCTCGTTGAAGATATCGCGACCGAGCCTGACCATTTCGCCGTACGGCCCCGGCTGGATCGCGTCCTGGGGTGGTGGCCGGAATCCCATCTCCCCTGCCCGTATCCTATCGGCCAGGCCTGAGGGTGCGAGCACCTCGGAACGTGGCTGAGCTTGCCCGTGGGCCAGGATGCCGAATACCGCGAGGCTGAGGAGCAGAACTCGGACGAACGCCAGTTTCCTCATTCGCTTGTTCCCTGCGTCAAGCTGGCGAACCAGTCGGCCACAGCCTTAGCCTCCGCTGGGCTCAGCCGCTTGGCGATTGCCTCCATAACCCCGAGCGGGCCAGGCGGGCGCTTACCCTGCTGCCAGGCTTCCAGTTGTGCCTGGAGATAGGCAGCGGGTTGTCCGGCCAGCGGCGGAAAGTCCGGACTGACCCCGATGCCATCCGGACCATGACAAGCGACGCAAGGCGGAATGTTTTTGGACCAGCTCCCCTCCAACGCGATTATAGCACCATCGCCGCTTGGGGCGGGCGTTCCCTTCCGCAGCGCAGCCCCGGGTAGGTTGGCATAATAGTCGGCCACGGCCTCGGTCTCGGCCGCATTCAGCATTTTTGCGAGCGGCGTCATTATCGGGTTCTCTCGCCGGCCACTCGCGAAAGCGGCGAGTTGGGACTGGATATAAGGAGCGGCAAGACCCGCCAGCCGCGGAAAACCGGTATCGGCGTTCCCTTCGCCCTTAGCGCCATGACAGCTTGCACAAGCGGCTAGCCCTGCGGGCGTGCCATTCGCGGCAATTGCCGCTCCCGCCTCATCGGCCCGCGGTCGCCCCATACCAAGCACGGCCGCCATAATGGCTAGGGCGAGGAAGTGTTGGCGCGTGTTTGCCAATGAAAAATCCCAGCGTGCAAGCGAGAGGACAAACGGACGGCTGGAGGCGCACGGCCGCAGCCGTTCTGGCGTTAGCCGCCTGTGCTGGGCAGCCGCTGCCGATGGATTGCCGACATGTCGCCATGCCTGGCCGGCCAGCTCGAGCAGCGCCTTGCCCGCGAGAATCGGGGCGACAAAGGTCGTCACCTCTAAGCGATGATTTGGTATCCGATGACGACCGGCCGCCCTGTGATCCAAATCATACCCCTCATCCAGGCGCTCCAGGTATCTAACTCCAGGTATCTAACAAGGAAAACGCGTCAACGCCGGAGGGCTGGTATCCGGGCGAAAACCTGATCGAGCCCGCGCCCTGACCTTTGAAGCGGCCGCGGATGATGCTCCGAGCACCGACGCGCCCGACTGGTACTACCGAATAAGGAAAGCATGAAACCGGTC
Source organism: Acetobacteraceae bacterium (assembly GCA_019237355.1). Classification (GTDB taxonomy): domain Bacteria; phylum Pseudomonadota; class Alphaproteobacteria; order Acetobacterales; family Acetobacteraceae; genus JAFAHH01. The sequence continues at coordinate 2,899 of JAFAHH010000187.1, forward strand.
CTGGATCAGATGACCATTGTCAAACCCGAGGTCAAAGCCTTCTACGAACGCCTGACCTCGAGCATGCAATACGTCGTATCCGACCCGGTTACCCGGCGATGTGCCATTATCGACCCGGTACTCGATTTCGACCCGAGGTCGGGCGCCACGGCGACCCAGAGCGCCCACGCAATTCTCGACTATGTCGACGCGAATGGCCTGGATGTCGAATGGATCCTCGATACCCATCCCCATGCCGACCATTTCTCGGC
>JAFAHH010000242.1 GCA_019237355.1 Acetobacteraceae bacterium
TTTTGCCGATAGGCGAGCTGCACCATCAGCAGTCCGAACGGCTCGGCCGCGCGCGCCGCGGCAAGCGGGCCGGCCTCCACCGGCTCGGCGCCAAGATCGGCTACCAGCCGCGCCACCATCGCGCAGGCGCCCGGATCGTCGCCGCACACGAACACCGCTAGCGGACGGCCATTTATGCGCGCCTCGCCGGCCATCAGCTGGTCGGCAAAAGGCGGGATCGCCTTCACGACGCATGATCCGGTCGCCCAGCGGGCAACGACCTCGCCGCCAGAGGTGTCGGTGCCAATCACGAGGCCGGAGAAGTCCGGCTTCAGCGGGTTGGTGCAGTCCCAGACGATGCGTCTTGACAGATCGCCCGCTTGGCGCAGCGCGAGTTCGGTCGCCGCCCACGGCGTCGCCAGCGCGATCACCTCCGCCCATGCTGCTGCTTCTGCCACGGACGCACTCCGGGCGCCCAACGCCGTCGCGGCCTCCCGCAGTTTCACTGGGTCCCGCGAAAAGCTCAGCGTCACTTCGTGGCCCTTTGCTGTCAGACGCCGCCCTAGGGCAGTCCCAAGGGCGCCTGCCCCGATGATGCCGATCCGCATGGGTCAGAGCGCCTCGCCGCGCCCGTAACGGCGGAAAGTGTGTTCAGCCCCGCGGCGGGTCGCAACGTATCCCGATCCGGGCCGGCGTTGTATCGTGAGCGGCATGGACTGACCCCTGCTGTTCGCACAGCGGTCTACCTGTGCACCGGCGCGAATGGACAACAGAGTCCCCCCGAATAATATTGCCATGAATTACGTGCATCGACCGAATTTCGATCTCAACCTGCTCAAGGTCTTCGATGCCATCATGAAGACCCGTAGCGCCTCGCAAGCGGCCGATGCGTTGGGGCTCAGTCAATCGGCCGTAAGCCACGCGCTGGCTCGCTTGCGCGAGCAGATCGGTGATCCGCTTTTCGTGCGCATAGGCGGGCGGATGGAGCCCACGGCCCGTGCCCTGCGCCTGGCCGACCCGCTGCGGGACGCGCTCGAAGCCGCGGCCCGGATTGTCGCGTACGAGGACTCGTTCGATCCCGCACGGAGCGGCCGCGTATTCTGCATCGCGGCGTCCGATTCGATACAGGCGTCTTTGCTCGGCACGCTTCTGCGCAACATTGCGGCGCCCGGGCTTCGCGTCGCGGTCCGCCTTCTCGGCCTCGAGCGCGATGCCGCCCTGGCCGCGCTCGACTCCGGTGATGTCGATGTCGCAGTCGGCTTCTTGCCGAAGTCACGCCGATGGCACGAGCGCGAGAGGCTTTACTCCGAAACCCATCTCTGCCTGTTCGACCAGCGCCTGGTGCGCCTTCAGGCGCCGATCTCGCTACTGGACTTCGTCGCCCATCCCCACATCTTGCCCTCGTTGCGCGGCGAACTGACCAGCTTTGTGGATGAAGCGCTGGAGAAGCACGGGCTTCAGCGTCGGGTGGTCGCGTCAACCGGCGCGTTCACCACGATCCCGATGATGCTGAAGTCGGCGCCGGTGATAGCCACGCTCCCGGCTCGCGTGGCCCGCTTCTGTTCCAACGCCGCGACCCTGACGGTGAGCCCGCTGCCGTTCGAGGGACCAGGTTTCGACATCTCGATGGTGTGGAACCGGCGCGACATCGAGTCGGCTTCGCATGCGTGGCTGCGTGCGCGCATACGTGAAGCGGCGCAGGTTTAAAGAGCACCCATCCACGTTCGCTGTCCGCCAACCGCTGCCCTTCAGCGCTTTGAAAGGCGAGCCGCTGCGGCTCATCCCGATCTTCGCGGTTAAGCCGGAGCCTTACCGACCACCACCGGCCATCTGACGGACGCAACATCCCCGCTTGACCTTGTCATCAGCATACACGTCGCCCGTTACGTTGCCGCTCATGCCCGTCGGTTCCGCATCTTGGTCTAAGTCTAGAGCACGATCGCTTGAGGCGGAAACGTCGGAAAGCGTGAATCGTGCTCTCGAACAAGACTCGCTAGAGCATGTTTGTTTCTGCTAAAAACAAACATGCTCTAGATTACCCCGCGCGCGTAGCCTCCACGAACCCCTCTGTCGCGTCGTCCAATGTGCGGCTGCGCCGGCCCGAAGGTCTGTGGATATAGAGGGCGCGTTTGTCCCGGACGGTATCGGCAGGCGGCGGTAAAGGTATTTCGTAGCGAGCGCCCCGCGCATGGTCTGCGAGCTGGAGGGCCGGATTGAACACGGAATTGAATTTCCACATCATTCTGAGGAAGTTGGTTTGGCCTCGCAGCGCCAGCCGGACCGCGGTTCCGAAGGCGTCCCGCAGTGCGGCAAAGCCCAGGTGCTTACGGTTCAGCACTTGTTGGGTCTTCACCAGCTCCGCGTAGAACTCGGGTAAAGGCAGGGTGGTCGGCAGAACTGCGTGCTGGATATCGAAAAGCCGGTAGTCGCGCGTCGTCAGGCGGCGCTGCTCAGAGTGCCAGATCTCGGTTCCTGGATAGGGCGTCATGACGCTGATATTCACGACGTGGGGGATTTCCAGGCACCACTTGCGGACGGTTTCGAAACGGGCGCGATCCCAGGCTGGGTCTGCAATGATGTTGATCGCTACGTTGAGGCCCAACGACCGGGCTACTGCGAGCGCCTCGAAATTGGCGTTTGCGCCAACGCGCTTGCGGAACTGCCGCAGTCCTTCCTCGTCGATCGCCTCGAGGCCGATGAACATGATCTTGAGGCCCAGCTTACGCCAGAACCGGAAAACGTCTTGATTGCGGAGCAGCACGTCGCCTCGCGTCTCAAGATAGTATTCCTTGCGAATACCACGACGAGCAATCGCTTCGCCGACCTCGAAACCATGCTTGGCATGAACGAAGGCCACATCATCGACGATGAAGACGCCGGGTTCGCGCAGGCGAGCGAGCTCGTCGGCGACCACCTCGGGTGTGGCGGTACGGTAGCTGCGGCCGTAAAATGTCCAGGCGCTACAGAATGTGCAATCCCAAGGACAGCCGCGCGCGAATTCGATCGAGGCGCATGGGTCGAGGGTGCCGATGAAATAGCGGCGGCGCCGACGCAGCAAATCGCGAGCAGGGCGGATCTCGTCCAGAGAATGCACGAATCGCGGGGGAGGACCTTCGCCATTTTGGCTGACTGCGCCTGGAACCCGCGTTAGGTCTCCACCCATCGCTTCTTGCAGCAAGGATCCGATCGCGGCTTCGCCCTCACCCCGCAACACGCAATCGATCGCGCCTTCGGCGTGCTCCAGAAGGGCCGATGCGATGAAACTCACGCTGTGTCCGCCAACAAAGACGAAGCAGCGCGGCAACCGATGCTTGACGAGCTTAGCTAGGTCTACAATCTCCGGCACATTCGCGAGATAGTTGCCGCCAAAGCAAACCGCATCCGGACGCCAGGTCTCGAGCATGGAGATGAATTGGCGCTGGGGTTCGACCTGCAGGTCGACGATGCGCACGTCATGCCCGGCCTGGCGCGCGGCCTCTGCCACGAGTTCCAGCCCGAGCGGCTCGAGCGTGAGAAAGACTCGGGTGTACATCAACCCACTTGGGTGGACAGCTAGGAGCTTCATGATTTGCTCTTTCGCGACCGGATTGTTCGAGTCCCGTCCTTAGAGCATGATGATCTCAGGTCGAAACCATCATGCTCTAGCGTTTTTTGTTTGACAGCGCGATTCGGGCTTTCCGACGACGGAACCCCCATCCCGAGCCCCCATTTTGCCGCGCAGGCCCCGGCGCGCGCGAGTTGGGGAACCCGAGTCCGCCTCAAGCCATCGCACTCTAGAGCGGTTTCCACTCACGTGGAACCGCTCTAGATTTTTTGTGCGAGCAGATTCACGCGATGTGGATCGCTTCCGCGATTCCACCTGATCGCGATCTGCTCTAGCGGCTGAACGCCGCCTGCAGCTCCTTTTGCCCCTGTACTCCGCTCTGCAGAAGAAGCGTCAATAGGATGCGGGCCTTCTGGGGCGACAAATCATCGCCCATTATGGCGCCTGCGTCCACGAGTGTTTTGCCGCCGCCATCGAAGCCATAATTGGGCAGGACCCGGCCATTGGGCACGCGTGACGTGACGACAACCGGGATGCCTCGGGCAATCGCATCCTTGATAGCTGCAAACATCGGCAGGTTCACGTTCCCCCAGCCCAACGCTTGGATAACGATACCTTTCGCCCCGTGATCGATGGCGGCCCGGACCAGAGCGCCATCCGCGCCGCCATACATCGCCACGATCTCGACATAGGGCATCGCATCGGTCTTGATCGGGACGTGCTGACGTCGCAACGGCGCGCGAGAGAAGACGACGCGGTCGAAATCGACCTCGCCGAGAAAGCCGAAATCTCCGGATTTGAAGGTTTCTACGCTCGAGGTGTGCGTCTTGGTGACGTCTCGTGCGGCATTGATCTGATTGTTCATAGCAAGCATCACGCCCTTACCGGCCGCGTCCGGCTCCACCGCGATGCGGACTGCGTTGCGCAGGTTACGCGGCCCATCAAAATCCGGCTCGGAAGCGTTTCGCTGCGCACCAATCAGCACGACCGGCTTCGGCGAATCGACGGTCAGGTCCAGCCACCAGGCGGTTTCTTCAAGCGTATCTGTGCCATGAGAAATCACAACCCCCGCGACCTCAGGCCGGGCGAGCGCATCTTGCACCGCACGGGTCAAGGCGACCCAGTGCGCCGGATCCATGTAATCGGATGGAATATTCGAAAAATTACTCACTTCAATCCGGGCATATTTCGCCACGTCCGGCACGGTGGCCAGTAAATCTTCCCCCGAAATCGCCGGAACCGGCGCATGCTTGACCGGATCGATCTTCATCGCAATCGTGCCTCCAGTCGCGATGAACTCTACGACCGGCGGTGCGGCGAAAGCCGGAAAGGCTAGAAGCCACGCGACGCTGGCGAGAATAGCCCCCAAATTCATGGCCACGAGTACCTCTTTATAAAGCTTTATAAAGCGTCCGGGCGACGACGCTTACTCACCTAGCTCGATCTCTCCGTCGATGACGTGCTTCAGGCCAACTGCATTGATTTCCAAAGTCATTGTTGCCTGCAACGTCGCATTTCCCTGAAGCCGTCCGGATTTTAGCGCTTCATGGACGGCGTTTTCGATTTCACGTTGCGAGGTGACGCCGACCACCTTGAGGTACTTGCGAACCGACATGTTGAACTTGTCCTCGTCCATGGCGAAACCTCTCCTCAATGGCCTAGCAAAACATCGCGGGCCTGATTGACCCGGGCAGCGAGCCAGTCGGAGCCGCCGCCATCGGGGTGCGTCGCCCGCATCAAGCGGCGATGCGCGGCACGGATCTCGGCTGGGCCCGCCCCCGGCTGGAGACCGAGCACTTCGTAAGCCTCCTCCCGGGTCATTGGTCCGGACCGGCGCGGCCGGGGCGCCGCGGGCTCGGCCCAAATATCGCGCCAGACGTTCCGGGCCAGCGGCAGAAGAAGTGTCAAGGCCGGCAGAGCAATCGCTTCGCGCCCACTCAGGAAAAAGATCAAGGCAACGCTCAGCCCACTGAAAGCCGCGATCCAGCTCAGAAACAGCTTTATAGTTTCCGGCCGGGCGGCGGCAAACAGATGCATTAGGCCGACTAACAGCAAACAACCAACCAGGCCGATAGCCAGCCAGATCATGCCAGGACGGGAGTCTCCTGCCCTTGGGCCTGCAAAGCCGAAATCGCACTCATATTGACGATACCTCGCGCAGTCACGCTGTTGACCAGGACGTGAATCGGCTTGGACATGCCGAGCAAAATCGGCCCGATTGGCAGCCCATCCGCCGCCGCCTTGACCAGGTTGAACGCGATATGGGCCGCGTCCAAGGTCGGCATGATCAGCAGGTTCGCGGTGCCGGAGAGCCTTGAGTCGGGCACGGCGCGGTCACGGATCGCTTCGGAGAGCGCGGCGTCCGCGTGCATCTCCCCATCCACCTCGAGCTTCGGGTCGCGCTCCCGGATCATCGCCAGGGCAGCACGCATTTTGCGGGCGGAATCACTGTTGCTGGCCCCGAAACTCGAATGCGAGAGCAGCGCCACTTTGGGCGGCAGGCCGAACTCGCGAACCGTGTTGGCGGCCAGTAACGTCATTTCGGTGACCTGCTCGGCCGTAGGGTCGACAACCATGTGCGTATCGCACGCGAAGAGCGCGCCGCCCTGCAAGATAAGGCATGAGAGCGCGTAGGCCCGCGTAACGTTGGGGCTGCGCGGAATGATTGGCAGCACATGTTGGATATGGCGCCACCAATTTCCGGTCCCGCCGCAGATCGCAGCATCGGCGAGGCCCGCATGCAGCAGCATGGCAGCCGCAACTGAACCACGCGCTGCTACCCGGCGCGCCGCCGCATCCGGAGGCGTACCGCGGCGCCCGGCCAGCACCTGGTATTCGCGTACGAGCGGCGCGAATACCTCGTCGTCTTGGGCGGGATCGAGCACGCGTACCGTATCGTCGAGATCGATGCGCAACCCCATCTCCCGAATGCGCTGTTCGATCACGTCGCGCCGGCCAAGAAGGATGGGTTCGGCGATCCCATCATCCACTATGGTCTGCACCGCCCGGAGCACGCGCTCATCTTCGCCTTCACCATACACGATGCGCTTCGGAGCTTGTTTTGCTGCCTCGAACACGGGACGCATGAGCTGGCCGGACCGGAACACGAACCGTTCCAGATCGCGGCGATAGGAAAAGAAATCTTCTATCGGCCGCCCGGCGACACCGCTTTCGATCGCCGCCCGGGCGACCGCCGGGGCGATCTGCAGGATCAAGCGGGGGTCAAACGGCTTGGGAATAATATACTCGGGCCCAAACACGGGTGCGGCGCCGCCATAAGCCGCCGCCACAACTTCGCTCGCCTCCACGCGTGCGAGCTCGGCGATCGCCTCCACGCACGCGATCTTCATTGCCTCGTTGATCGTGGTCGCGGCCACGTCCAGCGCACCCCGGAAGATGAACGGGAAGCACAGCACGTTGTTCACCTGGTTCGGGTAATCGGTGCGGCCGGTCGCGACGATGGCATCCGGCCGGACGGCGCGGACGGCTTCGGGCAGAATTTCGGGGTCGGGGTTGGCGAGCGCGAGAATCAAGGGCTTTTCAGCGAGCAACGGCAGCCATTCCGGCTTCAGCACGCGCGGGGCAGAGAGGCCGAGGAAGATATCCGCCCCAGGCAAGGCGTCCCGCAGGCTGCGGGCTTCGGTCTCGCGGGCATAGGTGGCGAGCTTGGGATCGAGCCCTTCGCGGCCGGCATACACGACGCCGTTGATGTCGGTCAGCGTGACATTCTCTCGCCTAAGCCCCATCGAGATCAGCAGATCGACACAGGCGAGGGCGGCGGCGCCTGCGCCGGAAGAAACGAGCTTCACCTCCTCGATGGGCTTACCCTGTAGCAGCAGCCCATTGCGCACCGCGGCGGCGACGGTGATCGCGGTACCGTGCTGATCGTCATGAAAAACCGGGATTTTCATACGCCGCCGAAGCTCGGCCTCGATATAGAAGCACTCTGGAGCTTTAATATCTTCAAGGTTGATGGCGCCGAAGGTCGGCTCGAGCGCGGCAACCACGTCGCAGAACCGTGCGGGATCCGAGGCATCCACCTCAACATCGAACACATCAATGCCGGCGAAGCGCTTGAACAGAACGGCCTTGCCCTCCATTACCGGCTTGCCGGCGAGCGCGCCGATATTCCCAAGTCCGAGGACAGCGGTTCCGTTCGAAATCACCGCGACCAGGTTGCCACGGGCCGTGTAATCACGCGCCGACTCAGGGTGCCCCTTGATGGCCTCGCAGGCGGCCGCGACTCCCGGCGAATAGGCCAGCGCCAAGTCTCGCTGCGTCGCCATTCGCTTGGTGGGTTCGATCGCCAGTTTTCCCGGCCGGGGAAGCCGGTGATAGTCTAGGGCTGCTTTGCGGAAATCTTCGTCCATTTGGTCGTCTCCTGCCCAGAGCGGCAGGATGGCGCTAGGACCGCGGCGCTGGCAACTCCTTTAGCAGGCTGCGGAAAAACGCTGAAGTCGGTCATTCGCAAAGCATCGACAGAAGGCCAGGGGCTTTGCCCCTGGACCCCAGCAAAGGCAGAGCCTTTGCAATCCAATCACTTAGTGGGTGGGGCCTGGGGCCTTTCGGCCCCAGCGGGTCCAGGGCAGAGCCCTGGCCTTTCCTTTTTCAGCCGACTGCTAGAGCATTATGGCTTCGGGTCGAAGCCCATCGGTTTACAAGGGAGCGCATTCAGGCTTTCCGAGCGTTTCGCCTCCAGCCATACCCTCTCGAAATGTCGCGCCGCCGTTACTGCAAGACGTATCTCACAGGCCGCAACGGTTGTGGGAGGTCTACCTCTTCTCCGGCTTCCATCAAGTCGATCTCTATATCGCGGGCGAGCGCGCTCAGTGGCATCGCATTTTGACACTTTCCAAACGGCTGCTCCAACTCGTCGCTGAGGGCGTCAAGGCCAAAAAAGGTATAGGCCACGAGCGCCGCAGCGAATGGGGTGGCCCAGCCGAGCGCGCCGGCGAGCCCAAAAGGTAAGCAGCCGCAATAGATATACGCGGTGCGGTGCACTAAAAGTGTGTAGGCAAACGGAATGGGCGTGGCTTGTAGTCTCTCACACGCGGCCTGAATGCTTGCAAGTGATGCGAGGCGCATCTCGAACATTCCGAACAGAACCTCGCTGAGTGCCCCTTCGCGCCGCCGCTCCCCCAATTCCGTCGCTATGGTCGTGAGTACTGCCTGCGCCACATTTCGTTTGCTGGCGAGGGTGGCTGCCTCACCTGGCGGCAACCATGGCCCGATGTGAAGAATTTGCTCTTCGCCCCGAAGCTCCGCAACCAGGGAATGGGCGTAGGCGATCGCGCGCTTGAGCACCCGGCCGCGGTACTCGGCCTGTTCCTGGCCGGGGAATAGCGCCTGAACTTCGCGGGCGAGGCTCCGAAGTTCGGCCAGCAATTGTCCGAGCTGCTTGCGCGCCTCCCACCACCGTTCGTAGCAGGCATTGTTCCGAAATCCCAGGAAGATCGAGAGCGCCAGGCCCAAAATTGTGAATGGTGCGAGGGTAAACTCCGGGAAGCTTGCTGGGCTGACATGCGCGAAGGCACTCACCAGTAGGGAAATGAGGCCAATCGCGAGCACCCGAACTGCGATCTGCGGCACGATGGAGCCGCGCATGATAAAGAACAGCTCGCCGATGCTCGGCTTGGGGCGGACGATCATCCCCGCTCCTGAACGGGATCTGGCCCGGGCTCACACCGTCGGAGGGGTAATCTGAGGAAACACCAGGTCATCCGGCCCCCGCACAAGACCTCATAGTAAGGCCGAATACCATTACTATGAAGCTGAAACCCGCAGCGCTGAGCGGCGAGAGATGCCGCTTGCCGTCCGTGCCTCGGTGCGGATCGTGCGCCAGAGTTCTTCGAGGTAGGGCGCCCACTCGAACCCAGCCATCGCCACCAGCAGCACGCCCACTTCTTTCCAGGGAAGGGGCTTTTCTTTCAGCCGTAAGGACCAGTCAGGCCGCCGGTCACCAATCCCGAACAATGCCAAGAGTTGCGGCCAATGCAGCACACTTACGAAAGCAACTGCCATCAGCGGCACCATCTCTAGGAAGCTATGTACGTGTTGTTCGATGGGGGTCACCTCGCGTTGCACAACGGCGTAGCTCACATCCCATAATGCAGTCGCGTCATGCAGCAAGAAGCTTGCAATCATGACTGCAAGCACAGGAGACGTGACCTCCAGAAACAAGGCTGCTAGGGTCGGCACCGCAGCTTCTGTAAGCATCAAGAGGTGAATGAGCGATTCCTTCGCGCCAGCAGTCGTTTCAATCGAGCTTGCGCGATGACAAAGCCAGTCAGCGATGCCCGCCATCATCCAGAGCGGTAAGACGAAGCCGAGAAGGAACTTGCGCGTACTCTTTGCACATCGAGAGAAGGCAATTGCGACGGAGCGAGGGGCTTCCGTTGCCGGCTAAGGTTTGACTGAGTTGCGGCCCCCCCGCCCGGCCCCGCCATAGGAGGGCGAAACCGGCCAGCGACGTCGTGACCAGCAGTAGCGCTCGCATAACGACCCGGGCCTGCGTTCCCAATGAGTGCCTCGGAAACGCCATGGGAGCGAACCAGTTTCGGCTCTGCGCCGGCGCCCCGTTGGAGAGTTAACCGGACGCCTCATTTAACCGTGAATAGATTCTGGTCCGAATCCGTCTAGCAAGGCCCAGTGAAGCCGTTGGGAGAGAAGCAAATGATAAAGGTGCTCGGAGCTGCCTCTCTCGTACTCGGGCTTACCGCGGCCAGTGTCGGACATGCGGAGCCGATTTCGTATGTGGCGGCGCTTGCGCCAGAAAATAACTCAGGCGTTTCGGGAACGGCCCAGCTTACCCTGAATGACAACCTCCTCACGGTGCATATTCTTGCGACGGGTCTCGTACCGGATCAGATGCATATGAGCCATATCCATGGCCTGGTTGGCCCCGCAGCGCCGAACACAAGCCTCCCACCTCCTACGGCGGATACCGACCACGACGGATATATCGAGGTTCCTGAGGCGACACCTTACGTCGGCCCACCCATTTTCGACCTGCCGCAAACTCTTTCGCCCAAGGCCTATTCCACCGCGCCGGGCGGCGTTATCGATTTTACTCAGACCTATGACATCACCGATACATCTCTTTACGATCCCTTGGGCCTGGGTCTGTCGCTGACCCCGGCAGATATTCTAGGAGTGACCGGGGGAAATACGACCCCGCTTGTGGATCGCGTCATTGAGCTGCACGGGGAGAATGTGCCGGTCGGTGTCGGCGCGGGCACACCCGGCGAGGTACATGGGCAAGGCGGCTATATTGCCGAGGTGCCAGTCGCGGCCGGCTTCATTCAGCTTGTCGGGGCGGGAGGCGTCGCCGTTCCGGAGCCTGGCACGCTGATAATGGTTCTTACCGGTCTCACAGGGCTCGCGGCCTGCGGTTTCGGCGGGATAGCTTGTGATGATGGTGCGATGGCCTGAGACGTAAGCAGGTCCGGTTTGACGGGAGCATATTCAACCCAGCCGATCAGCACGTAATCTCATCACCGATTCGGTTGAAAGGATCGTTCGCGCGCTCGGCACGGAATCTGTCCACTCGTAACGCGATCGATCTGGTCGCAATGGCCCGAAGTAAAGAACAACTTGCGTCGATTTGTGACCCGGAGACGAACTGGGGGCGGCTCTGCGAGGTTTGCGACGGCAGATCCCACGCCATGCCGCACCATTCCCGCCTGACCGGACATCGCCAGAACTCCCCCCGCGGCATTGCCCGGTTCGATAGCGCCGCCGGGATGGCGCAAACCCTGGGGTCCTACTTGCACGGTGAGGAGTTCAGGAGTCTCACCGGATCTGGACGCCTCGATCGCATGCTTCCGCTTGTAAATCTTCTCCCAGAACGTCCGCGGGAATGGTTCTACTCCTTCGCCGGAATGGTTGAGGGCGTATGGCCGCGTGAGCTTCCGCGGCTTGATTTCGAAGGCATCGCGAACTGGCTCGTGGGCCTATATCCGAAGAAATCCTATCCATCTGCATTCGTCGGCTCTTCCAATGGTGCCATTGTCCATCTCGCCGCCGCTTTGGGCGTGCCGTGGCTGCCGCAGACTTTCCTATGTCCCGTGCGGCACCTCGCCTCCGACCCCGATGATGCCCGGACAGGCTTTTCGGCCGGCTTGCCTTTCGCTCAGGCGCTCACCGAGGCTGCCCCTGATATGGCCGTGCATCACATGCAGGATCCGAACCAGGATCGGCTGATGCTTCGGACAATGAGCTACTACCGGCTGAAACACCGGCGCCTGCCGGACGCGTTTCGCCAGGCCCTGGCCGAATGGCTCCCGCGCGCAGCCACACTGTATAGCGTGGAGTGCACCAAGACCTGGCCGGTGACACGGACCGGGCCCCGGTCCGTATTTCAGTTCGGCGCCCTTGGAGGGGCTACGATCGACGAGTATTTCCACGGCGGCGAGCGCGTGCGCGCCTATCTCGCTCGCTATCGCGTCAGACGCGAGCGCTGGGAACCGCCCGAGCCGAATGACGAGGCGCCCGAGGCCGAATGGGGGTTCGAACCAGCCCTGCTCGAAGATTTGCAGCAAATGGCGCGCATTCATGGCTGGCGCTTGGTGCGGATTCGCTGCGAAAACCCGGAGGCCCTAAGCGACATTGCGGCCGCCGCATTTCAGGATTGGTACCACGCTCTCGGCCTCACGGGGCCATTCAGACTAATCGTCGATAGTTTCGTATTGATGGCGCCGTTACGCGCCCAGCGGCTGCGGGCGGTACCGTTTTGGCTGCTGTTTGGGGTCGATCCATCTGCCGAGCATCTCGAGCGCTTTCTTTCGGGGCAGCGACCGTTCGATGAGGTCGACATAATGCTATTTTCACATGGAACCGAGGGGGTGGGCGTAGCGCCGATTGATGCGTGGCGGCGGCTGGCCGCTTGCGGCCGCCGGCCGGGCCGGTTGCTCGGCGTGGATCCGCAGCGATACCCCCGCGATTTCGCGACCTTCGCCCGGTTTCACCGCGATCTGGAAAAACTTGGGCCGGTATTGCCCGAGCTCCCGCCGCCCCTGCCGCTCGATCGTTTCGAATCGCTGTTGCGAAGCTACGCCAAAGGGAGCGGGATCGAGCTCAGCGAGTCTACGCCATGACGGCTGGGAAGCCATTCAAAAGCATGTTCACGCGCGTAGGCGCGTTGACGATGCACGCCAAAGTTTCTGCTGACCTCCCCCCGCCGGGTAAAGAACCGCTGGTGCTCGTGCACGGGCTTGGACTGTCGCATGTCTATATGATGCCTGTTGCGGAGTATCTTGCCGTTGAGTTTCCGGTCTATGTGCCGGATCTCGCCGGTTTCGGCGAAAGCGAGCATCCCAAGCAAATCCTCGACGTTGCCGGCTTAGCGGCTGGACTAGAAGCTTGGCTGGGCGCCGTGGGACTCGGTCCGGTCTCGATGCTGGCCAACTCACATGGCTGCCAAATTGTGGGAGAGCTTGCCGTCCGCTGGCCCGGCCGCGTGAATAAAAGCGTTCTGCAAGGCCCCACGACACCGCCCGAGGAACGC
>JAFAHH010000294.1 GCA_019237355.1 Acetobacteraceae bacterium
CATATCCCTGTTCCGTTCACTACGCCGCATGACGGCAAGATGTGCAACCAGCGGCCAGGGCGCAAGGTCAACCGCGCTGGGGGCGCGGACAAGACCCCTGGGCCCGCTGCAGCCCGGCGCACCCGGCCCGGAGCTGATAATCAGAAATTCGAGAAACGTGTGCGCGCCAGCCAGCTCTGCCAGGCAGTTTAGCCGGTAGGACGCGAAGTTCGGCCTCTGCGCTGGCGCGCCGCGCTGGTGCCCACCCGGCCCGGGCCGGCTTTCGGTTCGCAAAACCGCCCGCCGACGCCGGCATTCCAAGCTGGACCCGATGTGTCCGGAACCTCTCGACAAACCGCCCGTGACGGAGCGGCAAGGTAGGGCTGGTCGCTGCGGTCGCGATCAGCCTCGGCGCACGAGCAAAAAGCTGAGCCACTTCGATGGGATGCTCAGCGGGAACATCGAGCTGCTCGAACCCAGCGTCGAGTAAGGAGGCCATATGCAGGTCACGCTCGAGGCTGGAGCCAGCACCCAAAACCACGCCGATCAGCCGTACGCCGCTATGGACCGCGCTCGTCACGAGGTTGAACCCCGAGGCTTCGGTATACCCGGTTTTGAGGCCGTCGGCGCCCGGATAGGCTTGCAACATCCGGTCGTGGTTCACGATAACCCGCCCGTGAAATACAAAACTGGGCGTGCTGAAATAGCCATAGTAAGCTGGAAAATCGATTAATATCCGCCGGGCGAGGATCGCCATATCACGGGCGGTGGTCCGCTGCTCTGGGTCAGGCAATCCCGAGGCGTTCTCAAACTTCGTGCTGGTCATGCCGAGCGCGCGGGCGCGCAAGGTCATCATCTCCGCGAACCGCACCTCATCGCCCCCGAGCAGCTCACCCAAAGCCGCGGCAGCATCGTTGGCGGACTTGGTCACCAGGCCCAGGATCGCTTGGCCGACGGTGAAATCCGTTCCAGGCAAAAGGCCGAGTTTGGAAGGCTGCATCGACGCCGCGTAGGCTGATACCGCCACCGGCTGGTCCAGCCCAATGCGGCGGTCGCGCAAGGCTTCGAACACCATATAGAGGGTCATCAGCTTCGTTAGGCTCGCCGGATAGCGTGGCTCATCCGGATTGACCGCGGACAGTACCGTGCCCGTGTCGGCCTGCACGACGATTGAACTATATCGGTCGGATCCGATTTGGGCGCGGCTTTGTTTGGGGGCGAGCACGGTCGCCAAGCTGACCAGGAGGAGGAAGAAACATACGGTAGGCCTCGGCGTCTTTGCAGCCATCCCCGGGTCCTCAGAATGCAACCTGGACTTTAAGTGGGAACTGTCGATAGTGTCTAGATGCTCGAGGCCAATTTTCAAGTCGCCGAATGGGTTATCGTGAATTCTTCGTTTAGCAATGCACCCCGACGCCGCCCAGCCGCCCGCAGAGGCAACCCGCGAAGGGAGTGGCGTGCTCCGGCGGGATCGACGCCCCGGCAAAAAGTTCTTCTGCCTCAGTTTACCTTGTTTAAGGCGCGGCGTGCGCAGACTGTTTTTTCGATTAGCCTTTTCTCGCGAGAGCCGATTCCGATATGCTCTCGCCAGGTTGGCGTAGCGAGCATTTTCCGCTGGGGTCTGGACGGCAAGCATGAGTGATACCGATAAACGCGGCGGCGACGCCCCGAACACCGGCGTGGTGGTCAAGGCAAGGCCGAAGACCCGCAAGCCGGCTATGTATAAGGTGCTGATGCTGAACGACGACTACACCCCCATGGAGTTCGTCGTCCACGTGCTGGAGCGATTCTTCCAGAAGTCGCGTGAGGAGGCGACACGGATCATGCTGCACGTGCATCGCCGTGGCGTTGGAGTCTGTGGGGTTTACACGTATGAGGTCGCTGAAACCAAGGTAACTCAGGTTATGGACCTAGCGCGGCAGAACCAACACCCTTTGCAATGTACGATTGAGAAGGAATAACGCCGCAAAAGGTGATGCGCGACACGGAACGCGGCCCCATCTAATGTGTAAGTTGATCCACCTCGTGGAGAGTGCTTAGGAGCGCCGGAGCCCATGCTATCTCGTAATCTCGAACAGACGTTGCACCGCGCTCTGTCCTTTGCCAGCGACCGCCGGCACGAATACGCCACGCTAGAACATCTGCTGCTCGGCCTGACCGACGACCAAGACGCAGCCTCCGTGTTGCGAGCCTGCGGCGTCGACCTGGATAAGCTCCGCTCGGATCTGTGCGAATTTCTCGATAAAGATCTGTCCGGGCTCAGTACCGATAGGCCGGGCGATCCGAAACCCACCGCTGGCTTTCAGCGGGTCGTGCAGCGCGCGGCCATCCATGTTCAGTCCTCCGGCCGTGATGAAGTGACCGGCGCGAATGTGCTGGTCGCTTTGTTCAGCGAACGGGAAAGCCATGCCGTGTATTTCCTGCAATTGCAGGACATGACCCGGCTCGACGCGGTCAATTTCATCAGCCACGGCATTGCCAAGGCGCCCGGCCGCTCGACGCAGCGCCCGGTTCAAGGCTCTCAAGACCATTCGCAGGAGCATGAGCGGGAGGAAAAGCCCGGCCGTCGCAACCAAGACGCGCTCTCCAATTACTGCGTGAACCTGAACAAAAAGGCTATCGCCGGCAAAATCGATCCGCTGATCGGCCGCGAGCTGGAGATCGAGCGTACCATTCAAATCCTATGCCGGCGCACGAAGAACAATCCGCTGTATGTCGGCGAGCCGGGTGTGGGCAAAACCGCCATCGCGGAGGGTCTGGCCAAGCGCATCGTTGAAGGCGACGTGCCGGATGTGCTCGGCAAATCGACGATTTACGCGCTGGACATGGGCGCGCTCCTTGCCGGCACGCGCTACCGCGGCGATTTCGAGGAACGGCTGAAGGCTGTGGTGTCCGAACTCGAAAATCAGTCGGGCGCCATCCTCTTCATCGACGAGATCCATACCGTAATTGGCGCGGGCGCCACCAGTGGCGGCGCCATGGACGCCTCGAATTTGCTCAAGCCGGCCCTCGCCTCCGGAACC
Organism: Acetobacteraceae bacterium; assembly: GCA_019237355.1. Lineage (GTDB taxonomy): Bacteria > Pseudomonadota > Alphaproteobacteria > Acetobacterales > Acetobacteraceae > JAFAHH01. The sequence continues at coordinate 3,003 of JAFAHH010000294.1, forward strand.
CTGCGCTGCATTGGCAGCACCACCTATAAGGAGTTCCGGAATTACTTTGAAAAAGACCGGGCCCTGGTACGCCGGTTCCAGAAAATCGACGTGAACGAGCCGAGCGTCGAGGATGCTGTGAAGATCCTCCGCGGCCTCAAGACCAATTACGAAAAGCACCATCGCGTCCGGTACACGGATGAGGCGATCCGTGCGGCCGTCGATCTCTCGGCCAAATACATCCATGATCGCAAGCTGCCGGATAAGGCGATCGATGTGATCGATGAGGTTGGGGCCTCGCGGATGCTCTTGCCCGAGGCCAAGCGGCGGAAGACCGTAACGTTGCGCGACGTGGAAGAAATCGTCGCTAAGATTGCGCGCATTCCTCCCAAGTCGGTTTCGGCTGACGACAAGGAAACCCTTCGTAACCTTGAGCGCGACCTGAAATCGATGGTCTTTGGGCAAGATCGCGCGATCGATGCGTTGGCGGCCGCTATTAAGCTGTCGCGCGCTGGGTTACGCGATGCTGAGAAACCGATCGGCAATTACCTTTTCAGCGGACCAACCGGGGTCGGCAAAACCGAAGTGGCGCGCCAGCTTGCCGCGCGGCTGGGAATCGAGCTCACCCGCTTCGACATGTCGGAATATATGGAACGGCACAGCGTGAGCCGCTTGATTGGCGCGCCGCCGGGTTATGTCGGGTTCGATCAGGGGGGCTTGCTGACCGATGCTATCGACCAGCATCCGCATACGGTGCTGCTGCTGGACGAGATCGAAAAAGCCCATCCTGACCTATTCAATATCCTGCTGCAGGTCATGGATCACGGCAAGCTGACCGACCACAACGGCAAGACGGTCGATTTCCGCAATGTGATCCTGATCATGACCACCAATGCGGGTGCCGCCGACCTCGCCAAGGCCGCCATTGGCTTTGGCCGCGAGACGCGGGCGGGTGAAGATGAAGAGGCAATCAAGCGGCTGTTCACACCCGAATTCCGCAACCGCCTCGATGCCATCATCCAGTTCGCCGGACTCACGCCCGAGATCGTGGGCCGGGTGGTCGAGAAGTTCATCCTACAGCTCGAAGCTCAGCTTGCCGACCGCAACGTGACAATCGAGCTTGCCTCGGCCGCCAAGGAATGGCTCGCGGAGCGTGGTTATGACCCGCTGTACGGCGCCCGCCCACTGGCCCGGGTGATCCAGGAACATGTGAAAAAGCCGCTCGCTGAGGAGCTGTTGTTCGGGAAGCTCGCCAAGGGTGGGTCGGTGAAGGTCGGCGTCAAGGATGCAAAGCTCGATTTCGAGCTGATCGAGGCGCTCGCCCCGGCGAGTCAGAAGCCGGATGAAGAAGGCGATGGCAGCGCCGACCGCGAGCATGAGGTGGTGGAGTAGGGGCCGGGCGCATCTAGCAGCGACCCGCGCCCTTTCGGGCACTAAACCCTCCTTCGAGAGCAGACCGCGATCAGCTGGAATGGCCGGAGGCAGTCGCCGGAATCTGCTCGGCAAACGAATCTAGAGCAGATCGCGATGGCTTGAGGCGGAATCCTGGGAGCGCACAATGGCTTCCGACCTAAGTCATCATGCTCTAGCCTAGCAGTCTGCTGAAAAAGGAAGGCCAGGGCTCTGCCCTGGACCCGTTAGGCGGGGAGCATGCTGTTCGCATGACGGGCCGAAAGGCCCCAGACCCCTTCCACTAGAGCGGGATGACTTTTGGTCAAGTCATCCCGCTCTAGGATTTTTGGCTTTTGAGAGCCCGTCAGGCTTTCCGATGACTCCGCTCAAGCCATCGCGCTCTAAGTAACTGGATT
>JAFAHH010000337.1 GCA_019237355.1 Acetobacteraceae bacterium
GCTTCAGGAGCGCGTCCACCACGAGCCAGCGCTCATGGAACCCAAGGTCCTCGACCGGTGAACCTATCAGCCGCCGCACCAGAGAGCGTGCGCCGTCACAGCCCACCACGTATCGGGCGCGGCAGGATTTCAGAGTGCCATTGGACAGATCCTCATAGTCAACGTAAGCAGCTTCCTCGTCCTGCCGGATTGCGAAAACGTCGGAACGCAAACGGATCTGAACGCCTGGCTTGGCCTGGGCCCCCTCTTGAAGGATGCGTTCGAAATCCGGCTGATGGAAACGATAGCTGGCGTTCCAGCCTTGCGGACCGACTTCCATGGGCTTGGACCAATCCAGCAGCAGCCGCCCCTGGGCGTCGACGAAGCGCATGCCTGGCGAGACATGCGTGTGAGGAAGGACGCGTTCGGTGAGCCCGGCCGTCTGAAGCGCCCGCATCACTTCATCATCGAAATGCACGGCCCGCGGCAGTGGATATACCGCCCCCTCGCGTTCCAGCACGAGGACCGAGACACCGGTTAACCCAAGGAGGTTGGCCAGGGTCGCACCGGCGGGACCAAACCCAATGATTGCGACCTCGGTTTCAGTCAAGGCTTGTGTACGTGCGGCATCGGTCGTCATGGCGTCTCCTTCCTGATGGGTCGATCTTGTGGAATGCGCCAAACGTGCCACCGCCCGTTGCTTACGGCAAAGTCATTCTCTAATCTGTCCACATCGCGGACACATGGCTATGGATTCCAAGCCGATACGGTCCTTCGCCCGTGGACTCGCTGTGCTGGAAGCGCTTAACCGCCATGGCAGCGCCACGGCGCTCACTTTGGCGCGGGAGTCCGGCGTGCCCCGGGCAACCGTGTACCGGCTGCTCCAGACCTTGCTCGAAGGCGGCTATCTCGGCCGGAGCACTGCCGACGACCGGTTCCATCTTCGGTTAAAGGTACGGAGCCTTTCGGAGGGGTTCGAGGATGAGCAATGGATCTTGACCATTGCCGCACCGGTGCTCGAGGAATTGACGACCCGCCTAGGCTGGCCATGCGACGTCTCGACGCTCGCCGGGCTTAAAATGGTCATCCACGAAACAACCCATCGTATAGCCCCGCTCTCGATCGACCGGAACATGGTGGGACAGGAACTGCCCATTCTCGGCAGCGCCTCCGGGCTGGCCTACATCGCCTTCGCTCCCAAGGAGGAGCGGGAGACCTTGCTCGCACTCCTTGCCCGGTCCAGCGATCCGCACGATGCCCTTGCGCACGACGCCGCTCAGGTTTTACGACTAATCGAGGCCACGCGTCGCCGCGGTTATGGCCTGCGGCAAGGCGGTCAGATCTGGCCGCACACGGGCTCGCTTGCTTTGCCGGTTCGCGCCGGCCGACGCCTGCTCGGCTGCATCAACGCGGTCTGGATGGCGCGCGTGATCAGCGCCAAGGAGGGCGTGAGTCGCTGCCTCGAACCGTTGCGCGAGGCGAGGCAATTGATCGAGCAGCGCCTGGCCGACGCACAACGCCAAATAATCCCGTGACGCCGCTCGTATAACCTTAACGCTGCCGGAACGCGTCGACCGTGGCCTCCGCGATGCGGCTCGCGATCGGGATGGTCGCGAGCGGCCGTTCGCCCGCGAGATCACGCGCCACCAGGGCAAAATCGATCCATGCCTCGTCGCCTTCCTCCGCGCCGTCCTTGAGCGTCGCTGCCATCCACGCGCAACGTTCGGCCCAGAAGCTCCGCCGCCCTGGAAGCAGATTGGTCAATACGGCTTCAATTCGCCGCTTGCGCGTTTTCAACGGCCGCAGCAGGCTTTCCACGGCCTGACCCGCCTCGAACCAGGAGTCGACCGTGGAGAATTCCTCGTCCCACGTCATTGAGACCTGGTGAGCCGCCACTTCGGCCGCCGGGTTTGTCCGTTCCGCTGGGAGTTCTGCCAGGAGCGTATCCACGATCGCAGAAGGCGAAAGAGGCTCCGGGTAAAGGGCACCCAGCCCGAGCATTTCGGCAACTTGCAATAAGCCGAAGGGCGGAGGAGCATCTCGTGCGACATTCGTTTCAAGGGCGGCAGCAAGCCGCCGCTCGAACAGGCCGATCGAGATCTCAACGGCTTCGGTTTGTGCGAGGATCTCTTCGATCAGGGCGTCCGCTTCGGCCCTGCTATTCATGTCGTCGCGTACCCAAGCATCCGCCACCCCGGCGTCAGTCTTGACGAGCACTGCGGCCATCGCGAAGCGCCGTCCCCGCTTGGCTAGCGCAAACAGGCTCTGTGCCCCCGCGCCGTCGCACAGTGAGGCTGCGACGCTGCGGATTTCCGGTCGCTGCGAGGCCTTGGGCGGCGCGGCCTTGGCACGCAGAGCGCGGATGGCGGCGTCGACATCAGCCTGACGCGCTGCCGAAAACCAAGGACGCATGCGCACCAACCGCTCGATTGTCGCGTTTGAAGCCATAGCCTCATGGGCGTGCTTCGCCAGGGCGCTGATCGCCGCCGTGCTCACAGCCGCATCGGACGAAAAGGCAAAACCCAGCGCCGCCTCCCGCACCGCCTCAGTACCGGACATGGCGAGTGCGGTCGCCATCGTGGCGCGGTATTCTGCCGGAAATGCGGCGCCCATAGTTGCTAGTTCGGCATGGATCGCGAATGGGTCGTGGTCGAGCGCGGCGGCGAGATCATCGAACTGACTCAATATCCGCGTGCGTGCCGCCTCAGGCGGGATGTCGTCAGCCTCCGCTTCCATGGCGCCCATCATCGCCTGCTGAAGGGCCTGTCCCGGATCAAGCCCGGCCTGGGCGAAGGCGCGGGCCACAAGCATGAGGGCCCCAGTTGGAACCGGTCCGTTGGCGAGCGTCTGTTCGAGTGTCTGGCGCACCTCTTCGATCTCACGCCCGGCGCTAAGGTTGCCTCCGTTCGCCTCGATCCGCAGTGTTTCAAGCGCCGCCTCGAGCATGAAGGCATATGCGTCGAGGGTGCGATCGCTCGGCCGCTTGCGGTTCGCCTCGGCCCAAAGGCCCTGCAGAGTCTCTGTCGCGCCGCAATCGGAAGCAAGCGCAGCAGCGGCGGCGGCCAGCGCGCTCTCACCCGGCCCGTCCTTTGATTCCAATTCTCGGCCGACCGCCTTGGCGATCTGGGCAATTGCCATCCGCGGAGTCATCACCGTTCCTCCTCCACCCTGGGATTCGCCACTTTCGGGCTTTGTGAGCCGAACGCATCCTCACCCGCGAACCACGGCCAAGGCGGTGTTCGGCAAACGTAGCGTCATTTTCGTCAGCTAAATCGCTGGCCGGTGCGATTCGGGTCAATCCGAGAAATGCCGGTTGGGTGCGCTTGTAATATCGGAGTGGAGCTGCGTCCGTGATGGATTTGGGCTATCGAGCCTGCTCTCCTGATTAGCTGAGATTGTGGATGTCAGAAAGGGTCAGAACCTCTGCTCAGCGAAGTCTTCATCTGATAGCGTTCCGCAGAGTGGGTCCCATACGACGCGGATCGGAATGCAGATGCGACCGAATCCAAGTGGCTAGAGCGGTTTCCACTCAAGTGGAACCGCTCTAGCAGGCTGCGGAAAAACGCTGAAGTCGGTGATTCGCAAGCATCGACAGAAGGCCAGGGGCTTTGCCCCTGGACCCCAGCAAAGGCAGAACCTTTGCAGTCCAATCACTTAGTGGGTGGGGCCTGGGGCCTTTCGGCCCCAGCGGGTCCAGGGCAGAGCCCTGGCCTTTCCTTTTTCAGCAGACTGCTAGATTTGTTTTGCAGATTCACGCGATGTGGACCGCCTTCGGCGATTCCACCTGATCGCGATCTGCTCTAGCGAAGGAGGTGGTTGATGTTCGACCCGCAGGATCTACCCTGCCATCTTGGATTGAACCGAAACTAGCTTGGAAGTTTGTTATGGCATCGATCGTCAACGGGTCGGCAATACCGTCGATCTTCTGCTTGGACTCCAAGGCCGGCTTCTCCAAAGCCGTCCGCCGGTGACCTACTCGGTCATCAATCATCTCAGGACTGGCTAGGCTGGCGCGGTACGCGCTACCTTAGATACTCCCCAGAGCGCGACCTCTGGCCCAGGACTTCGCCGGGACGCTCACCAGGCCACCGGACAATCGCTTCCTTTCACCCCGCCATGACCACCCGCGGCCTGGGGTCAGGAACTTCGGCCCCTTTCTCATCCTTTGGCTCGCGCTGACCTCTGAATCTTTGGAGTAACTGCGCCTCCCGCCGCTTGGCGTGCTCGGCATGGCGCTTCCTGATATGGCCGTAGCCCCGGATCGCCTCAGGAATCGCCGCAAGCTCGACGGCCGTTTGGTAATTATCCGCGTTGAGCGCGCCGATCAGCTCATTCACCAACTTCTCGTACTCGGCGAGCAACCGCAGATGCAGCTTGCGGTCTTCGGAGTAACGGAACGGATCAAGCGGCGTGTTCCGCAAGCGCCGCATCCGCGCCAAGCTCTTGAATGTACGCAAGACCCATGGCCCATAAGCTTGCTTGCGCAACTCTCCGGTAGACCGGTCGCGCTTGCTCCAAAGTGGGGGCGCCATGTGGAACACCAGCTTGAAATCCCCCTCGAAGGTGGCATTCACCCGGTCGAGGAATTTGGTCTCGGTATACAGCCGCGCGACTTCGTATTCGTCCTTATAGGCCATCAGCTTGTAATAGTACCGGGCCACAGCTTCCGTCAGCTTGGAACCACCCGGTGCTGCCTTCGCTTCGGCTTCACGCACGCGCTGAACTAAAGAGGCGTATCGCTGCGCGTAACGGGCGTTCTGATACGAGGTCAGATCCTCCACCCGCCGTGCAATGATCTCGTCGACGCTCGTCGAAAGCCGCCGCGAATCGGGGACGCTCTCGAGAGGCACAGCGACCCGTTCGACCGAAGCGAGATCCAGTGCCGCACGGCGCCCCCAATTAAAGCTCCCCTGGTTCATTTCGACCGCGACGCCATTCATCTCGATGGCCTTCAGAATGGACGCGGCGGAGACTGGGATGAGCCCCTTTTGATACGCGTAGCCGATCATGAACAGATTAGCGGCGATCGAATCACCCATCAGCGACGTCGCAAGCCGCGTCGCGGGCACGAAATCGGCACGACCCTGACCAGCCGCGTCGGAGATCAATTCCTCCATCTCGGTCAAGGGGAATTTGGGGTCGCGCACGTGAATCACATCGCCGGTCGCCGCCTGGGCGGCGAAGGTGCGGACGAAATCGCTGGTCACCGAGAAGTCGCTGTTCACCACCGCACGGGTGAACCCGGCCCGCATCTTCTGTAACGATTCCTCGGCAGCAGCGACAACAATGTCGCACGCCACCACAAGATTGGCTTCGCCAGCGGCGATACGCGAGGCAAAGAGCTGCTCCTGCTTGGCCGCGATCCGGATATGCGACCAGACCGGCCCGCCCTTTTGTGCAAGGCCAGCCATGTCGAGGACCGTCACCCCCTTATTCTCGAGGCTCGCCGCGGTGCCAAGTAAGGCCCCAATCGTGACCACGCCCGTGCCGCCGACCCCGGTTACAAGAATGCCATACGGGCGATCGGTCGCGGCAATCTCGGGCTCAGGGAGTTGACCGGCGGGCTGGCTGCGCCCCGGCGCCCCCTGTCGCGCGGCATTGGGGGCCTCTGCGGCATCGAGCTCCTCGGTTGGGGTCGGGGTTTGGCCACCTTGGCCCTCAACGGAGGCCATTCCGCCGACCGAACCCATGCCGCCGACCGCCTCGACCGCACGGCCCTTGCGCAGCCGGCCCCCCTCGACGGTAACAAAGCTGGGGCAGAACCCCTCGGCACAGGAATAGTCCTTGTTGCAGGAGGACTGATCGATCTCCCGCTTGCGGCCGAATTCGGTTTCGATAGGAACGACGGACATGCAGGTGGATTTTTCGCTGCAGTCGCCGCAACCCTCGCAAACACGGTCGTTGATCACCACGCGCTT
>JAFAHH010000448.1 GCA_019237355.1 Acetobacteraceae bacterium
AAGGCCGTACCCAATTGCTCCATCAGCTCGGGGCGGTTCTTGACCCGGTCGGCGTTGGTTTTGAACCGCGGGTCATGCGCGAGTTCCGGTATGCCGATTTCCTCGGCCAGCTTCCGGAACTGCCCATCATTGCCAATCGCGATGAAAATCGAGCAGGTCTGGGTGCGATACCTTTCATACGGCGCGATATTGGGATGGGGATTCCCAAGGGGCATCGGCCGCTTGCCGTTCAGGAAGAAATTCGCAGCCTGCGGATGCAGCAAGGACATGCCGCAATCATGCAGGGTCATATCAAGGAACTGCCCCCGCCCAGAGCGCTGCCGTTCATATAGGGCCATCAGAATCGCAATCGCGGAATAGAGGCCGGTACCCATATCCACAATCGGGGTCCCGATGCGTAAGGGTCCCCTGGTCGGGTCGCCGTTCACGCTCATGAGCCCAGTCATTGCCTGCAGGATCGCGTCGTAGCCGGGTAGCCCGCCGAGCGGGCCGTCCGCCCCGAACCCAGACACCCGGCAATAGATCAGCGATGGGAAGCGCGGCTCCAAAGCGGCGCTGTAGCCCAGCTCCCATTTTTCCATCGATCCTGGCTTGAAATTCTCCACCAGAACGTCCGCGGCTTCGAGCAAGCGCAACAGCGCAGCCTTGCCCTCAGCTTTGCGGATATCGAGCGCGATCGACCGCTTGTTGCGATTGACCCCGAGGAAGTAGCTGGCGTCCCCGTCCTGGAAGGGCGGGCCCCAATCGCGCACTTCGTCCCCTTGGGGCGGCTCGATCTTGATCACGTCGGCGCCGTGATCACCCAGGATCATCGTGCAGTAAGGGCCGCCCAGCACGCGAGTCAGGTCGATTACCTTCAACCCGGCCAGCGCTCCTGGGGTCTTGGCAAGCCCCTTGCCTTGGGTCTCGGACACGGATGCGAGCTCCTTGGATATCCCCAAACTAGCGTAAATGATGCGGAAACTAGGTCAGCTCGGAGCAGGGTATCGCGCCTACACGATCTTGCACACTTCGCTGAAGCTGGGGCGCGGCAGCCGGTCGAATAGACCTACCGGGTCTCCGTACCCCAGGGCGCAGATGAAGTTCGATTTTACCTGCCCGCCAGGAAAAAACTCCTGGTCGACGGCTTCGTTGTCGAAGCCCGACATCGGACCGCAGTCAAGACCTAGGGCACGGGCTGCGATGATGAAATAAGCTCCTTGAAGGCTGCTGTTCCGGAATGCCGTGGCCTCGGCAAAGCCAGGTTTATCAGTGAACCAGGCGCGGGCGTCGGCATGCGGAAACAGCCGGGGCAGCCAGTCATAGAACTGGGTATCGTAACCAAGAATGGCCGTTACCGGGGCGGCCATGACCTTCGCCTGGTTCCCTTGCAACACCAATGGCTTCAAGCGCTCCTTCGCCGCCGGGGATGCAACGAATACGATCCGGACTGGGAAAGAATTGGCGCTGGTCGGGCCCCAGCGCATAAGCTCATAGAGCGACGCGAGCTGGTCATTGGATACCGGCTTGTCGAGCCATTTGTTCTGTGAGCGGGCCTGGCGAAAGATCATATCCAGGGCAGCATCATCCAGGGGCTTACCCATTGCTCTCTCCTCGTCTTCAATATGGCATCGCTCAGGTTTCGCCGCGGTAGACGCCGAAATAGGGGATCTCGCTACGGGGCGGCGTGTATTCCGCCTCTCGGGCCCGCTCGAGCGCAGCCAAGCCATCCTCGAAGTTCATTAGCGGCGTGGTCTTGATAGCCTTGACTGCTCCTCCGGCCGAAATTCCCATGCTGAGTGCCGCGGCCCTGACATTATCCGGCAGCTCGCAAATTATGAGCAGGTCGTATTCACCGAAGGTGAACCAGCCGGCTTCGATCCTGCCCCCAAGGCGCTCGACCACTGGTTTGATCGCTTCCAGCCGATGATGCGGGTTCTTCAGGAGCGCCGCCCATGCTACGGGAGTATAAGCGGCCTGCACGGCATAGATGGACATTGTGGTTCCTCGCGTAATGATTCCGTCAAAAGGCGGTCGCGCGCGGGGCCGCCTTGGTTGCGGTTGGAACAGCCGAGCGACCTGGCCGCCGGCTTGCCTAGACGGGGACGGCTGCGGATCGTGCTTTGCCTCGAAGACGCCACCCTAGAGCCGATACACAGCAGGGTGCAACGATGATTCTACGCCGGTCTGGACGACCCTTTTCCCCGGAATTGAGCCAGCACGATTCGATTGGTGTTCGGCCGGATCTATTGTTCGCCACACCCCAGCAATTTGCGGTTTTAGTGAACTTTTGCTGGTTCAGCATGACGCCTATGACCTCGAACGGCAGACCAGCCACCGCCGAGGCGACGTGGCGTTCAAGCAGGATCTTGCCGCCCCGAACCTCGCTGACTTCAAACGCGACCAGCGCGCCCGGGCGCAAAATATTTGCAAATTCATGAAAGCATTGCCGGACAAAGCCTTCCCATGCCCGCACGTCCATATATCGGGCAATAGCTACGCTTTTAGCATCTATGCCTGCGAACCAGCAACGCAACCAATTATCGCCCTCGTAATCGACGATGTCGAGGAAAGGCGGGGAGGTCACTATAAGAGCGGCTTCAATGCCCCTGATCTCCGGCGTTGCATATGCTGGCCCAGTGGTCAGAAACGCGGGAGGATGGCCCGGCGGAGCTCCATCAGCGAGAAGACTGCTGGATTTTTTTGAAATGATCGCTGCTATATCTCGCGGCGGCGGAATCTGCCGGCGCGCTTCGTTGATCTTCCTTTGTGCCTCGACGGAGACCGCCTGGTTGGGTGGCAACGTGTACCCCGAAAAGAACCCCGGCGAATGCCCGGTAAGCCGGTTGATCGCTACCATCCTGATCCACTGATCGGTCGAGTCCAGCCGTCCGCGGGCCTCCCGCTCCAGCAAATATGCACGCAGCGCGCAGACCTGCTGCAGGGTGGCGTGATGGTAAAAAACTGTGAGATCAGGGCTGGTATCGGCCGGCATGGCGCGCCCGAAATCGATTTCTTTGAGGCGGGCGCGAATATCGTCCATAGAAGGCGGGTTCAATCTCGGTCTACGAGCATGGCGCTGAGAGGGTTGATGTCATTTGCAACCCGGCCCATCCGGGGCTCCGGGCAGGGGTTGCGTGTGTGGCAACCACAGCCTCCCACCCCAGCTCCGGAGGGACAACCTCCGTAGCAGGGACATCTAGACCAGGCCGCAAGATGCTGGTACCGCGAGCCCGATGAAGCTCGCGCATGTTATGGCCGGGTCGCGATCTGGCGGCGCCGAGCTGTTTTTCGAGCGGCTCGTGTCTGCCCTGGCGCGGGAGGGGGATAGCGTTTTGCCCGTGATCCGCCGCAACGCCGACCGGGCGGCCCGGCTGGCCGCTGCCGGCGTCCCTAGCACGGAACTGGCGTTCGGCGGACTCATGGATCTATTTACCCGGCCACGCCTTCGCTCGAACCTGCTCCGCCATGCGCCACGTGCTGTCGTCGCGTGGATGAGCCGCGCTGCCCGCCACACCCCACAGGGAGACTGGGTGCTGCTTGGCCGGTTGGGGGGGTATTACGACCTCCGCTATTATCGCCATTGCGATCATCTCGTCGCCAATACCCGGGGGCTTGTCGCGTGGATCAAGGCTCAGGGCTGGCCGGCGCAGCGGGTGCATTATCTTCCGAACTTTGTCCATGACGCTGGAGGAGCCCCCCCAGCGGAGCTGGGTGTGCCGCCGGGAGCTAAGAAGGTGCTCGCGCTAGGCCGGCTGCACCCGAATAAGGGGTTCGACATTCTGGTCCGCGCAATGGCGCATCTTCCAGCCGTGCACGCAGTCATTGCCGGGGAAGGGCCAGAGCGGACCCGTCTGGAACGGCTAGCGGCAGAGGCGGGCGTTGCTGAGCGTGTGCACCTGTTGGGTTGGCGCACCGATGTGGCTGGCTTGCTTGCGGGCGCCGATGCTTTTGTCTGCCCATCGCGCCAGGAGCCGCTCGGCAACGCCATCATCGAGGCGTGGTCTGCCCGGCTTGCGGTGATTGCGTGCGCGAGCGAGGGGCCGCGTGAGCTGATCACGCCAGGGGTGGATGGCTTACTGGTCCCGCGCGACGAGCCAGGCGCATTGGCTTCATCAATCGCCTCCGTCCTCGAAGATCCGGTCCGTGCCAAAAGCCTCGGGAAGCGAGGGCGAGAAAATTTCGATAGAAACTATGCCGAGGCCCCGGTATTGGCCACTTGGCGCGGGTTTCTTGGCGCTGTGGAGAAGCTCTGATGTGCGGTATTGCGGGCCTTTGCCTCGGGCTAGGCGCCGCGCCGCCGAGCCCAGACTTGCTTGCGCATCTCGCCCAGGCTCTCCGCCATCGCGGGCCAGACGGGTCCCGGCAATTGCTCATCGACCGGGTGGCGCTTGTGCATACTCGGCTCTCGATTATCGACCTGGCCGGGGGAGATCAGCCGTTATTCGCTGGCCAGGCATCGCTGGTGGCCAACGGGGAAATCTATAATTACCGCGAGCTCCGGGCCGCGATGCCGGGCACGAAGTTTGCGACGAATAGCGACTGCGAGTTGCCGCTCCATCTCTGGCTCCGGGAGGGGCCAGATTATACCGGGGATCTTCGCGGAATGTACGCGATTGCGATCCATGACCGCCCGGGCCGGACTGTAACACTCAGCCGCGATCCTTACGGCATCAAGCCGCTCTATACAGCGCAGCTCTCCCAAGGCCTCGCTTTCGCATCGGAGCCGCAGGCTTTGCTGGAGACCGGGCTGGTCTCCCGCCGGGTTCGCTCGCCGGCTCTCCAGGAGTTGCTCCAGCTCCAATTCACGGTCGGCGCCGAGACTATCTTTGATGGTATCCAACGTGTCTTGCCCGGCGAGACGCTTCTCTGTGCCGATGGTCATGTCCTCGAACGCCGCCGCGCGGGTGCGCTTCCGGAGGGCCGGCCAGAAACCATCGATGAAGAGACGGCGCTAGCGCGGCTCGATCGCGCGCTCGAGGAGAGCGTAGACCTGCATCAGCGCAGCGATGTGCCATACGGGATGTTCCTCTCCGGCGGCATCGATAGCGCGACCATCCTGGCGCTCATGGCCCGGCTGAACCGCGAGAGGGTGCTGGCGTATACGGCCGGGTTCGATGTTCCTGGCGCCGCCGATGAG
>JAFAHH010000507.1 GCA_019237355.1 Acetobacteraceae bacterium
GCTGCCCGGTATTCGCCCAGGCCGAATATGGCCAGGACGCCAAATCCGGTTGCTGCCATGAGTGCATTATGCTGAGCGACCAGCATGTTTTCCAGCACGGTCATGCCGGTGAAAAGCCGGATATTCTGGAATGTTCGCGCCACCCGCGCGCGGCGTGCGATCTCGTGGCCGGGCATGCGCTCCAGACCGAAGGACGGACCATCGGGGTGGATCAGCCGCAGCGATCCGGCAGTTGGACGGTAGAACCCGGTGATGCAATTAAAGACGGTGGTCTTGCCCGCTCCGTTGGGCCCGATAACGGCGGTGATCTCTCCCGCCCGCGCGCTGAAGCAGAGGGTATCGACAGCGCGCAGCCCGCCGAAGCGCATCGTTAGGTTCTGAACCACGAGCAGCTCGGTCATTATCCGCGCCCTTGCGCCACCAATTCGGCCGCGATCTCCTGGGCTTCTCCCAGGGCCACGGAGGGGGTGCGGCCGGCGACCAAGCCACGGGGGCGCAGCACCATGATCGCCACCAGCCCAATGCCAAAAAGCAGCATTCGGTATTCCTGCACGCTGCGGAAAATCTCGAACCCGCCAATCATGACGAGAGCCGCGAGGGCCACCCCGAACTGGCTTCCCATGCCTGCCATAACAACAATCGCCAGCACGGTCGCACTTTCGATGAAGGTGAAGCTTTCCGGGCTGATAAAGACCTGTCGCGTCGCGAAGAAGGCGCCCGCGAACCCACCGAACATGGCCCCAATCGCGAAGGCGGTGAGTTTCGTGTTGGTGACATTGATGCCAAGCGAGCGGCACGCGATTTCATCCTCGCGCAGCGCTTCCCATGCGCGCCCGAGCGGCAGGCGACGCAAGCGCAAACTCAGCCAATTCGTGAGCAGCGCCAGAACCAGAATGACGTAATAGAGGAAACCAAAAAGTTGCAGCCGGTTTGGCTCTAGTCCAAATGTGCCGGCAAAGGTGCCAGGCTCCCCCGACATGTCGAAAGTCAGGCCAAAAAACGTAGGTCGCGGAATTCCGCCGATGCCGTTGGGCCCATTCGTAAGGCTCACCCAGTTCAGCAGCACGATATGGATGATCTCGCCGAACCCCAAAGTGACGATGGCCAGATAATCGCCTCGCAACCGCAGTACCGGGAAGCCTAGTAAGAGGCCTGTTAGCGCGGCAAGCAAACCGGCGATTGGCAAGCAGGTCCAAAAGCCGAGACCATAGGTGGTGGAAAGCAAGGCGAAGGAGTAGGCACCTACTGCATAGAACGCCACGTATCCCAAATCGAGTAATCCGGCGAGCCCCACGACAATGTTTAAGCCCCAGCCGAGCATGGTGTAGATCAATACGGAAATGGCCGTATCGATATAGTATCGATTGCCAGTGAAGGGCAACAGGACGGCGCAAACCAGCAGCACGGGGCCGATGAATTTGCCGGCATGGGTGAGCGCTTCCGCGACGCGCCGGTTGGTGCGCACCGGGTGCCGCACCCGGTCACGCCAGGCAAGCCAAGCCACGCGGCCGACAAACACGCAAGCCACGGCGATCAACACCTGCAACGGGCGGGCGTGTAATCCCAGGCCACGTGGACTTTCCAGGGTTTGCAGCCCAATTATCGGTCCGAACAACCCGAGTGCCACCAGGGCAGAAAGCCCGGCATCGCGCAATCGACGATTACCGCCCAGGCGAACGATACGCGACGGGCCCGCCTGCGCCGCCTCTTCGGCACTGACCCGGCGGGCGAACCAAGCCCTGAGCGGCATGCCGTTAAACCTTTTCGACATCCGCACGGCCCAGAATCCCGGTGGGAAGGAAAATCAGCGCCACGATCAGAATCGCAAACGCGGCCACGTTCTTGTATTCCACGCTGAAATAGGCCGACCAAAATGTTTCGATCAATCCGATCAGCAATCCGCCGAGCACCGCCCCCGGCAAGGAGCCAATGCCGCCCAGCACCGCCGCGGTGAAAGCCTTGATCCCCGCGACAAAGCCGATGAAGAAATCGATGACGCCGTAATAAAGCAGGAATAACAGCCCGGCGACCGCGGCCAACGCCGCCCCGATGACGAAAGTCAGGCTGATCGTGCGGTCCGTGTCGATGCCCAGCAGGCCGGCCATCAACAGATCCTGCTCGCAAGCCCGCATCGCCCGGCCGAGCGGTGTTTGAGTAACGAGCCAGGTGAACACGGCAAGGACCACAACCGTCGTAACCACGATGATTATCTGCATCCAGGAGAGCTGAACGACGAAGTGCTCGGCTTGCATCACCTGGATGCCGCCGGGGATGAGCGGCTCTATCGGCTTCACCCTCGCGCCCTGAGCCACTTGCACATAGTTCTGAAGGATAATCGACATGCCGATTG
The DNA here is from genome assembly GCA_019237355.1 of Acetobacteraceae bacterium. Lineage (GTDB taxonomy): Bacteria > Pseudomonadota > Alphaproteobacteria > Acetobacterales > Acetobacteraceae > JAFAHH01. Next base: position 2,351 of record JAFAHH010000507.1, read on the forward strand.
CCGAGATCAGCGGCGCCAGGCGGAAGGACCCGCGCAGAGGGCGGTAGGCGAGGCGCTCGACGGTCCAGCCATACAGGGCGGCAATGGCAGCGGCGAAAACCAAGGTAACGGCCAGAGCGAGCGGCACGGCGGTGATCCCCAGCGCCGCCAGGCCCAGCAGGGCGATGAGCGAGAGGAAAGCGCCCAGCATGAATATATCGCCGTGGGCGAAATTGATCATGCCGATGATGCCGTAGACCATGGTGTAACCCACCGCGATCAGGCCGTAGATCATACCCAGGGTCACGCCGTTAATGAGCTGTTGAACCGCATACGCCACTTTGGCCCTCACGACCTTGAACTTAAAGCAAAATGGCACCTGCTACCCGGCCCGGCCATGATTCTGAGCTTCCCATGCCTCGTGCCCCTTGGTATAGGCGGAATCCCTCCCTAGTTCCTCCTCCAGCCCCCCGGGTGCATAGCTCAGTTGGTAGAGCAGCTGACTCTTAATCAGCGGGTCCAAGGTTCGAATCCTTGTGCACCCACCACATCATACCGTCTTCTCGGGGTTTGGCTTAGCCTTATCGCCGTGGTGCCGGCTGTGGTCTTGACTGCTCCGGCCCATGCCCGAACCATAAGGCATCGGGCTGTGCGGGCGCCCGCGCCCCCGCCACCGCCGCTCACTCCTTCGCAGCAATGTGAGGCCGCAATCGCTCAACAAGAGAAGAAGCTGGCGATTGCCGACGGGCTGCTTGCAGCGATCGGCCGGGTTGAGAGCGGGCGGCCCGATCCCGTCACGCACAAATTTGCGCCCTGGCCTTGGACGATCAACGCCGAGGGCCAAGGCTATGTGTTTGAAACAAAAGCTGAGGCGATTGCCGCGGTTCAGGGACTGCAGGAAAAGGGCGTGCGGTCGATCGATGTCGGTTGCGTGCAGGTGAACCTACAGCAGCACCCGAATGCCTTTGCAACGCTGGATGAGGCTTTTGATCCAGCGTCGAACGTGGCTTATGGGGCGCGATACCTGAAGGCGCTGTATAGTGCCCGGAATGATTGGGCCGATGCGGCGGCGGCTTACCATTCACAAACGGCCGTGTTTGCGGAGGACTACCGTCGCCGGGTGCTGGCTGCTTGGTCGGGCGCTGAAGTCTCGTTCAGCCTTAGCCGGCCCGGTCGCTTCTTGCTCACGGCCCCGTCCCCTCTGGCGCTGTATAACGCCGCCAACGCGGACGCGTACGGCGTCTGGCCTCCAAAGGGTGTCGTCTACGGAGCCATCCCCCCGGCGAGCTTCAGCTATCGGGCTTTCCGCTCGCCCAGCCAGGCTCACACCGCATACAGCCATTTCGGCTCTGTCAACCATGCGGGAAAATAGTCGCAAGTCGCGCAGGCGGGCGTTGTTGCTGGCCGGATTGGTGGGTGCGTCCCGTGCCGCCGCTTGGTCATCAGCCGCCCGGAAACACGGATTGACGCCGCGCGCCCGAGGGTGGGTGCGCGTCGGAAAGACTGTGCAACAGGATCAACCCTCGCCTTGGTCGCGTTATGATAGGCTAGGCTCTCCTCCAATTTTTTTTGCCAAATAACCGCCCAGGCTTCCTCCGAACGCAAACGTAAGAGCGTTGGTCGGATCTGGTAACTCGACATGTGCTGTGAGAGGTAGATCTGACCACAGATTGCCTACATTTATGGCAAAGAAAATAATCGAAGCGATG
>JAFAHH010000528.1 GCA_019237355.1 Acetobacteraceae bacterium
CCGAAGATGCTTTGATTGTATTGGTTGCGAAGGGTCACATGTCCGGTCGTTGTGAAAGGACCCGTGAAAAACCGCGCCCCGAACTGCTCCTCCCCGAACAGCCCATAGAAGCGATACTCCGCGGTAAGCGATAGCCCTGGAACGCGCGGCACCGGGAATGAGAGGCCAGCAATTGCCTGAAAAGCGAAATCGCCTTCAGTGCCGCTGAACCGCGCCGCGACAGGAAAGCTGGTGATCGAATTGTCGTATCCGCGCCGTAGATTGGTCCAGCCGTAGCCGAAGCCCACCCCGAGATACGGATAAATCCAGGGGAAACCGATATCCATATCAAAGAGGGCGTTGGCCATAACGCCGTAAGTCTTGAACTCGCCGCCGGCAACACCTGGGAGCGGCGTCCCCGAGATCCGCGAGATCGTACTATAGCGATAATTTCCCTCGACCTCGAGACGCCATCCATTGCCAAATCCGTACCCAGCGCTGCCGAGCGCTCCGAACCCGCTCTGGCCATCGATCTTCGGCCTGAACGGGACTATTTGAAACCCTGTGGTGTCGACCGATTCTCTATAATTCCAGCCCGCTCCCGCACCGATATAGAACCCACGGAATGGCTGCGCCTGGGCGCCGAATGGCGCTGCCAAGAGAGTTGCAGCAAGCAACGCAACCCGGAATCGCATTCGCATGCCTCCTCGCCTTACACTAGGGGTAGCGACAATCTTTCCGTCGTACTCCTATGGCGCTTGTACCGGAAGAGCTCAGCTCTCACCCGTTTTGTGGACCAGTTCGCTGCCTCATGCCAGCCCCGGGGACAGCGGCCAAAGAAAAGGGCGCCCCGAAGGGCGCCCCAGTCTCTTCCAGCGTCAGTCCGCCGCTCATTGGATGATGATTTCGACGCGGCGGTTTTGCGGCTCACGCACGCCCGGGCCAGTTGGCACCAGTAAGTGCGTTTGACCGAAACCGTGGATACTGATGGCTTCGCGTGGCACGCCATCCCGCACCAACTCGGCGGCCACCGCCTGGGCACGGCGGATGGAGAGACCCAGGTTGTAACGGGGCGTGCCGGACGTGTCGGTATAGCCGTTGACCTCGATCCGGGTGTACTGAACGCGCCTTGAATTATCGGCCGCTTCGCGGATGATCTGGCGCGCGCGGTCGGTCAGGGTGGCCTTATCCCAATCGAAGAACACCAAGTAGCTACGCGCAGGCTGTACTGGTGGCGGTGTCACGACCGGGGGAGGTGGCGGCGGTGGCGGCGCGAAATTGTATCTAACACCAACCAGGACCGCGTTATTGTAGCTGGGGTTGAGCTTGTAACTAAGGAAAGTCTTCCCAAGCGGCAGTTGCGGCGGTCCGGTGAAGATGGAGCCATGGAAGTCGTTCGTCCCGATCTGACTGAAGAAGCGGTACTCGGCGGTGATTGCCAAATTCGGGATGGTCGAGACCGGGATGGATATCCCGGCGATCGCCTGATAAGCGAAATTACCGTTAGAGGTTGTCGAACTGAAATTATATGGAAAGGTGACTCCGTAAGCATGGAAATTAGTGAAGTTGGTCCACGCATAGCCGGCGCCGACGCCGACATAAGGCACGACCCAGCGGTAACCGTGGGTCCAACGCGTGATATCGATATCATACAGGACGTTCGCCAGCACGCCGTAGGTCTGGACATTGCCGCCACCGGCGGTCGGGAATCCGCTGACAATCGGTGAGTTATGCAACGTGCTGATAGTATTGTATCGCCAGTTGCCCTCCACTTCCACGCGGAGACCGTTGCCGAAACCCCAGCCGACGCTGCCGAGGCCGACGAATCCCGGATCCGTGTAGAGCGTCGGCTGCGTTAACGAGAGGAATGGCGAAGAGCTCGGGAATGTAAAAACTGCCCCACCGAGCGGCCCCAACGTGCTAGAAACGCCGGTCATGTTCTGGCTTAACCGGAAATTGGCCCCCACTCCTGCGCCGATATAAAGGCCATTGATGGGCTGGGCTTTAGCAACGATTGGTGTCGCCAGGACGGTGGCTGCCAGCAGCGCACTCCGGAGCCTCATTGTTTTTCTCTCCTCGTTCTCAACCCGATCCGTTTCCCCGACGGACCGGTGACGCTGATCGCGCTTCGTGCCGCTCGGTGACGCGAAACTAGCATCGCCTGTTGTACTTAGGGAGAGGCTTGTGATGCGTTTTGCACGCACTGTGGCACGGTTACAACATAGCCGTAAGCCTCATGCTGAAGCGCGATCGCTGGGAAAGCGTGAATCGCGCTCTCGAAAACAAAACCCCTAGAGCAGCATGGCTTCGGGGCGAAGCCATGCTGCTCTAGGGCGGAAGAGAGCAGGAGTCGAACCTACCCGGGACCGCATGGCAGCCCCAACCGGCTTTGAAGGCCGGCCGATCCACCGGGACCGCTTCTCTTCCAGTCGCAGCTTATCTCCGCGGCGGCTAGAGCAGATGGCTTGACGGAGAGCAAGATGGCTTCGACCTGAAGTCATGATGCTCTAGCCTGACAATGCGTGTACAATTGCGTAACGAACGCAGGCTCGTCGCCGAGCTCTAAGCAGCGGCAATCGAGCCATACCCGGCCTTCTGCAATGCGTCCAATCACTGGGCGCGGCAGGCGGCGTAAGCGGGCCGCAAGCTGATCCACCTCGCTCCCGCGAACCGTGACCGCAGCGGAAGGCAGCAGATCGGCCGGCAATGCTCCCGATCCGATCTGGCTTCGGCACGACTCTATCGAAACTAGAGAGCCAGGCAACCAAGCCGAAATCGCGGGCGCAATCCTTTCGGCAGCAGCTCGAATGTCAGGCTCCGGCCGGGTTAGCAGGCGCAGCGTTGGCAACCTCCCGGCGAGGCGGTCTGGGTCGAGATAAAGCCGCAGCACCGCTTCAAGAGCGGCGAGCCGGCCCTTGTCCAACCGTAGCGCCCGCTTCAGCGGGTTCCGATTGAGCTGACGGATCAGGCCGGCGCGTCCGACAATCAAACCAGCCTGCGGGCCGCCGAGCAACTTGTCCCCCGAAAAGCAGACCAAATCGGCGCCTGCGGCGAGACTGGCCTGCGGCATTGGCTCGTGCGGCAATCCCCAGCGCGCCAAGTCAGCCAGGCTACCGCTCCCGAGGTCCTCCACCATCGGCAACCCAGCCGCATGGGCGATCTCGGCGAGCTGCGCCGGGTGCACTGCCGCCGTAAACCCTGACTGCACGAAATTGGCCTGATGCACTCGCATCAACAATGCCGTATCCGGCCCGATCGCCGCCTCAAAGTCCCGGGAATGGGTGCGATTGGTCGTGCCGACCTCAACCAGCTTCGCCCCAGCGCGGGCCATAATCTCCGGCATCCGGAAACTGCCGCCGATCTCGATCAGCTCGCCGCGGGAAACTGGGACCTCCTTGGCGAGCGCCAACGTATTGAGGATCAGCAGCACCGCGGCGGCGTTGTTGTTCACCACCGTCGCGTCCTCGGCTCCGGTCAGCGTGCGCAGCAGCCGCCGGACCTGATCATCGCGCTCCCCCCGGCGGCCCGTTTCGAGATTGTATTCCAACGTGGTCGCACTCCGCAGGGCCTGTTCCGCGGCGGCGGCGGCCTCTGGCGGCAGGGGCGCCCGGCCGAGATTCGTATGCAGGACTGTGCCGGTCAGATTGAACACCGGTAGCTGCGAAGCCGCGAAACGGCAAGCAAGCGCATCGGCGGCGCGATCGAAGATCGCTGGCGAAGAGACCGGAAACGCACGCTCGGCTCGCAAAGCCGCTAATGTTTCCCGAAGGGCGCCCACTGTCGCCGGGCGGCCAAAACGCTCGATTAGGACCGCGGCTGCATCATTGCGGAGCAGCGAGTCCACGGACGGGAGCGGGCTTGCTACCATGCTCAATCGATAATCTTCGCGGCGAACGGCGGCAGCAAATCGGGGGCCTCAAACTCAAGCACCCAGAGATCCGGATCGAACCGAACCTGGCGCGCCACATAGGCATCAGCGGCTTGCTGGTCGACCGGAACCCGCCCGGTGCTGCGCATCCAGGCGGGGGCGCCATCGGCCGCGCGCACCTGCATCAATACGCTTACCCCCTCCCGCCCCCGGAGCAAGAGCAACACGCCGCCCGCATCAGGGTCACCCTTACGAACGACGACGCCGGGCCGGCCATCCTGATCACCCAAACGCAGGGCCATCTGCACCCAAAGACCTGCCTTCACGCGCGGCTCCGCCATGAAGGGACTATCGGCGCCTACTCGGGCCCGAAATCTGGAGTGGATATGTATCCTGGCGTGTACTCGTTTGGGACCAGGCGTAAAACTTGCGTTCATAAATGCCGGGGCTAGCCATTTCCTAAAGCCGCGTTTTCTTCATGTTGCCGAGGATATAGGGCACCAGCTCCATCTCGGCCACCTGAGGCGGATGCCGTCATACGACCTATTGATAGGCGAGTTCCGCTTGGCGATGATGGCGGTGAATTACGAGCTGGAGGGATTGTGGTGCGGGATTTAAGCCCCGGCCAGCGCGCCTATGAGGCAAAGCGCGCCGCGAAGGCCGGAATGAGCCTTGAGAAATGGCTGAGTGCCAAGCAGAAACAACAAGCGGAGGAGGAACGCGCGCGGGCGAAAGCTGCCGAAGCCGTGAAGCCTGCCAAGCCTGCGAAGCGGCCTGGTTTCCTCGCCCGGCTGATCGAACGCGCGCATAAGCCGCTTTAGCCGGGTTGCTTGCCGCGCACGCGGATTGGAGCATCAACCCGCGCAAGCGCTGGATCGCGATCGCCCGCGGGTGTCCGGGAGACTGGGTCCTCGACCCACCCTGCCCTGTGGGTGATTTGCCCAGTTTTATTCCGCGGCTCCTGGAATGGGCGAAAGGAGCCCCGGTTGTGCTTGGGCTCGACCTACCGCTCGGGCTCCCCCGGGCGTATGCAGCGCGCTTGGGTGAGCCGGATTTCCCCTCCTTTTTGCTTAACGTCAGCGGCCGGGCGGATTTTTTCAGGATATGCGGTGACCTGACCGAGCTTTCGCTGGGTCGCCCCTTCTACCCGGCAAGAGGCGTGGCGGGGATGACCCGGGCCGCGCACGCGGCCAGCTTAGGCTTATCCG
>JAFAHH010000583.1 GCA_019237355.1 Acetobacteraceae bacterium
TGCTTGACCCGGCTCCCATTGATCACGACCGGAAGCTTCCCGCCTCCGACCTACCACTCCGGCCTACCAGGAAAGATGGAGCCGTTGTGCCTTCCTCGGACAACAGCTTCCACCTGGCGCATTGGTGCAGAATCTTGATGGTGTGGACGGCTCCTGCTTCCCGGCATCGAATGTGCCACAACGTGGTCGTCAGTGAACGCCACAATGAGAGGAGCCGTCCGCCATGCAGGTTACCACGATCGGTCTGGATCTCGCCAAGCACTGGTCCAGGTGCACGGCGTGGACGCGAACGGCCAGGTTGTCGTCCGTCGCAAGCTCCGACGCAGCGAGGTTCTCGCCTTCTTTCAATCGCTGACACCGTGCCTGGTCGGTATGGAAGCCTGTGCAACCGCGCACCACTGGGCACGCGAGCTGATCGCGCTCGGCCATACGGTGAAGCTGATGCCGCCAGGCTACGTGAAGGCTTATGTCAAGCGTAACAAGAACGACGCGGCCGATGCTGAAGCAATCTGTGAAGCAGTAACACGACCCACAATGCGCTTTGTGCCGGTCAAGGACACCGAACAGCAATCGGTGTTGATGCTGCATCGCGCGCGTAACCTGCTGGTCCGGCAGCGCACCATGCTGGTCAACGCCCTGCGGGCCATATGGCGGAGTTTGGCATTATCGCGCCGCAGGGTCTGAGGCACGTCGAAATGCTGACGAAAGAAGTTGCTACTGAAAGGGGACGCATTCCAGAGCTTGCGCAATCGATTCTACAGCTGCTTGTCGGCCAGCTGCAGGACACGACAACCAGGATCCGCGATATCGAGTTGCGGCTGGCGCAGTGGCACCGGCAGAGCCGGGCCAGTCAGTTGCTGGCGACAATTCCAGGTGTCGGCATCATGGGAGCCAGCGCGATTGCCGCCACGGTGACTGATCCGTCGCTGTTCCGGTCAGGCCGGGAGTTTGCCGCCTGGCTGGGGATGACGCCACGACAGAATTCGAGTGGCGGCAAGGAACGTCTGGGACGCACCAGCAAGCGCGGCGACAAATACATCCGCAGCCTGCTGATCGCCGGCGCGGTCGCCGTTTTGCGTCATGCGCGCAATCGACCGACACGCGACGGCGCGTGGGTTCGCGCTCTGATGGAACGCAAGCCGACCAAGCTCGCCGCCGTCGCGCTGGCCAACAAGACCGCCCGTATCGTGTGGGCGGTGATGATGCGCGGAGATGGCTACCGGGCGAAACAGGTTGTTGGGCAGCCAGCGTAGGCGGCAAACCCACACACATGCGAGGGTGAAGAGGCCGTGATGGCGAGCGGTCGAGCCGCGGATCGGGAAGACCCGGGTAAGTCAAGGCGCAATGAAGCGCGTAGTCTTGATTGGGACCCGATCGGCGAACTCCATCAGGGCCAGCGGTCATGTGCACCGCACCAAAGGGCCGGACATATGACTGCACCTGACCATTTCGCCAGAACGAACTCGAAAGCCCTTGCACGCGGGAGCCGTTCTCTAATCGCGCCTCCCTTGTCAATAGCTTTTGTCTGCTTGTGTTGCCGCGCCGGGGTCACGGTTCTCTCCGCGGTCGGCGCGTGCCGCCGCAACATCTGGTTCGAAGCGCAGGCGCTGCAATGTCCACAACGGGCTCACGGGAACGCGTGGCCCAACGGCCACCCTCGCAGCTCGCCTGCACCCTCGCCCCGGAGGGCAACCCAACATCCGTGCTGGCGCCCGGATGGACTTTTTCGATGCGTCGTCAGGCGTTCACTGACTGCGACCAGCGGAATGGTTCGCCCGAACGCCAGATGCTGTGCAGAATTACGGACAGCTTCCGCGCAAGCGCCACGCGTGCTTTGCCAGCGCCGGATCGCTTCGCGATCGCCTGTGCCCACTCCTTCAGGCGCGAAGCCCGCTTGACCCGCGTTAAGATCACGACGGCCGCTTCATACATCATGGTGCGGGTAAGCGTGTCGCCACACCGTGATATCCTGCCGCTGCGATCGATTTCGCCCGACTGATACTGCCTTGGGGTCAGTCCCATGTGCGCGCCGATAGATCGCGATCGGTTGAAACGTAATGGGTCCTCGATCGTGCTCACATAGGCCAGCACTGATAGGACTCCGATGCCGGGCACACTCATCAAAAGGCGGCAAGTTGGGCTCGATTTTGCTAAAGCTCGCAACGCTTTGTCGAACGCGGCAATCTGTTCACGCAACTGTCGCCAGGCTATCAGCATGGGCCGGACGATCGGCACCAACTCGTCTCGATCCGTAAGCAGAACCTCGACCCGCCGGTCGAACGGAAGCCCACGCATTCCGCCGGGCAGCAGACCGAACGTCTTGAGTATGCCCCGGATGTGGTTCGAAAGTCGGGTGGTCATGCCGACGAGCTGTGCTCTTGCGCCCAATAGGGCACGCGCCCTGTGTGCGTCGAGCGACTTTACGTGCACAGACCGATACCATCCTGTCCGCATGATCTGCGCCAGCCCCTCCGCATCGTTCTGGTCGGTCTTGTTGATCTGCATCTTGAGCGCAGCACGTGCGTGTCGGGCGTCCAGACAGGTGACGTTAAGCCCGCGGCCACGCAGTTCATGCACAAGCCACGGCGTCATGGGGCCAGTCTCTATCCCGAGACGCGTATCATCTCCCGCGTGCCCCTTCACCGCATGTTCGATTTGCTCCGGGTCCGAGGCACATTGGCCACGCCATAGCCGGCGACCGGTTTCGTCAATCACGCAGATCGCGGTCAGCCTCTGCGACACGTCCAAACCAACAAATCGGGTCATTGGAAGCCTCCATTTGGGCGAACTACCGGGCTACAGTCCCGGATCGCAGCATCATGGATGGCCAACGTCCCTGCCGCGATTACCCGATGTCCACACACGTACGCTAAGCCAATCCGGTCCGGTGCGCGGCGACAATGCGTGAGACGGTCGG
>JAFAHH010000620.1 GCA_019237355.1 Acetobacteraceae bacterium
GACCGGCAGGTGATCGAATGGGACAAGGATGACATCGATCTGCTGCGCTGGATGAAGGTGGACGTGCTGGGCTTGGGCATGCTCGGGTGCATGCGCCGGGCTTTTGACTTGCTGGAAGAGCACCGGGGGCAGCGCCTTGACCTGGCATCGATCCCGCCGGAGGACCCGGCCACCTACGAGATGATCCGGCGCGCCGATACAATCGGTGTGTTTCAAATCGAATCACGGGCGCAGATGGCGATGCTGCCGCGGATGGCGCCACGCACCTTCTATGACCTGGTCGTGGAGGTGGCGGTGGTGCGGCCCGGCCCAATCCAGGGCGATATGGTGCACCCCTATTTGCGCCGGCGCGAAGGCCGCGAACCGGTGACCTACCCCACGCCCGAGCTCGAGCGAGTTCTGGGCAAAACGCTTGGCGTGCCCTTATTTCAAGAGCAAGCGATGAAGGTGGCGATGGTTTGCGCCGGTTTCACGCCAACCGAGGCCGACCAGCTCCGCCGTTCCATGGCCACCTTCAAGTTCACGGGCGGCGTTTCGCATTTCAAGGATAAGCTGATCAACGGCATGGTCGCGCGGGGATACACAACCGACTTTGCCGAGCGGACCTTTCATCAAATCGAAGGTTTCGGAAGTTATGGCTTTCCTGAGAGCCACGCGGCCAGCTTCGCCCTGATCGCCTACGCTTCGAGCTGGATGAAATGCAATCATCCGGATGTGTTCTGTTGTGCGCTGCTCAACGCACAGCCAATGGGGTTCTACGCCCCGGCTCAGATTATCCGCGATGCGCGCGAGCATGGTGTGGAGGTGCGGCCGATCTCAATCAATCGCAGCCGCTGGGATTGTACTTTGGAGCCGGGGGCCGGGCGCTATCTTGCGGTGCGGCTGGGCCTAAGAATGGCGAAAGGTCTCGCCAATGCACATGGGGCGGACATCGTGGCTCGGCGAGGCGAGGCGCCCTATGGCTCGATGGAGGAGCTATGGCGGCGGACGCGTGTGCCGGTGGCGGCGCTCGAACGCCTGGCTGAGGCGGACGCTTTTCAGTGCCTGGGGCTCCATCGCCGGCAGGCACTTTGGGCCGTGCGTGGCTTGGCCGATGCCCCGCTGCTCCTGTTCGGCGCGGCGGGCCGAAGCGAGGCGCCCCGGGCGGAAATTGCCGAACCCACGGTCCGGCTCGCGCCCATGCGAAGCGGGGCTGAGGTCGTGGAAGATTATCGCACGATGGGATTCACCTTGCGCCGGCACCCGGTCGCCTTTTTGCGCGGAGAATTGCGGCGGCAGGGCATGATTGCCTGTTCGGCGCTCGCGGCAGCGCGCGATGGAAGCCGGGTTGTGGCGCCTGGGCTGGTGCTGGTGCGGCAAAAACCCGGCTCCGCCCGGGGCGTTCTGTTTTTGACTATTGAGGACGAAACCGGCGTCGCCAACCTGATCGTTTGGCCGGACCTGTTCGAAAAACAGCGCCGGATTGTGCTCAGCGCCAGCATGATTGGCTGCCGCGGCCGGGTGCAACGGGAGGGCGCGGTGGTCCATGTGATCGCCGAGCACCTGTTGGATTTATCCCCGCTGCTGCGCAGTGTAGGGCGCCGTGAGTGGACAACACACAAGCCACGGGACATCTACATCCACGATCTGCGGCTTGGCAGCGGAATCAAGCCGCAGGCGCGTGATTTCAGGTAGCGATTAAAAGGCGCCGCCGCATTCGAACGAGCCGTTGGGCGTCAGTGACCCAATGCCGCGCCCCCGACTGCTGTGCGGACCCGTTTCGCCTCAGGGTGCGCGAGCTGCTTGACAAGCAGCGCCGCCGCGGAGATCAGGCCGGGAATGGCCACGATCAGGAAAATTGTGCCAAGGCTTAAATGCGCACCCGTAAGTTCGCCCACCAGGAACGAGCCCGCAATACCGCCGAAACGGCCCAAGCCGAGCATCCAGGATACCCCCGTGGCGCGCCCCTGGGTCGGGTAGAATCCCGCTGCTAGCGCCGGGAGCGATGATTGCGCCGTATTCATGAGCGTGCCCGCGACGAGCACGATAAGGACGAGCAGGGCCAGGTTGTTAACGGACTGACCGACGGCGTAGACGGCGACCGCAGTAAGGACGAAACAGACAGCGATTATGATGTTGCCATTGAAGCGATCCATAAGCCAGCCGGAGACGATGGCGCCGATCCCCCCGAGCGGAAATAATGCGGCGATGAGCGCGGCCGTGCTTGGGTTCAGCCCGGCGTCCCGGAACAGGATCGGCATCCAGTTGATCAGCGCGTAAAAGATCACCAGGCCCATGAAATAGGCGAGCCACAGCATCAGCGAGCCGACGACATAGGTTCTTGAGAGGACTACGCCGATCCCGGTCTTAGCGGCTGCGGCGGCCGCCCTCTCACTCAAGGTGAACGAACTGGCCCCGGCCGCGCTTGAGGAAATCCGGCTCAGCACCGCGCGGATGCGCTCGGGCGGCTGGTTCTTGGCCACCATGTGGCGCACCGACTCTGGCAGAAGCAAAACCATAAGCAACGCCAGCACCAGCGGAGTCACACCGCCCAGGGTCAAAACGCTTCGCCAGCCCCATAGCGGGATCATCCACGCCGCCAGAAAACCGCCGAGCGCGGCGCCTAGGGGGAAGCCACAGAACATCGTATTCGTAAGCGTCGCCCGCCAGGCATCGGGGCAGTACTCGCTCATCAGGGTGACAGCGTTGGGCATTGCGGCTCCAAGCCCAAGCCCGGTGAGGAAACGCAAGACAACGAGCGTGTTCAGGCTCCCGGAGAACGCGGAGGCGAGGCAAGCGATGCCAAACACCAGAACCGCCCCGGCGAGCACGGTTTTGCGGCCCAGCCGGTCGGCCAAAGGGCCTGCCGCCAACGCACCGAAAGCCAGGCCGAACAGGGCGGCGCTCAGCACCGGGCCGAGCGCCGACTTGGCTATACCCCATTCGCTAACCAGCGACGGGGCGATGTAGCCGATCGCGGCCGTATCAAAGCCATCGAGCAGAACCACGAAGAAGCAAAGCGCGAAGATGACCCATTGGAAGGCAGAGAACGGGTGTGCGTTGAGAAAGCTTTGGATATCGACGCTGCGGCCTGCTGGCATGCCTTCCTCCTTCCAAAGTCCAGTTCCGTGTTTGGCAGCCATCTGGAAGCAAAGGTGCCTGAAAAACAACCGCGCCCGGCGAAGGCGGCGTACACAGGAAGGCCGAAGCGATTATCGCCGCGCCGTTGCAGATGACTGGTCGCGTCATCAGCGGTTCGCCGCCGCCGATCGAAATCCATGATCGTGCGCGTACGAATGGAGGACGTTCTCCGGCTCGATAACAGTGATTATGCAACCAGCCTTCGCACTGTCGAGATGACTTCTGAAGGAAGATAGGGCTTAGTGATAAGCGCCTCTCGAGAAGAGGTGTTAGTGCCCGCGACCGTGTCTGGCCGGCCAGTCACGTAGATGACGCGCAGGCTGGGTCTGGACTGCCGGGCTGCCTGGGCGAGCTCCAGCCCGGACATTTTGCCCGGTAACTGGATGTCCGTGAGCAGCACCCCGACGTCGGCGCCGTCCCGAAGCACGGCCAATGCTTGCTCTCCCGTTTCGGCTTCGCTCACGACAAAGCCGGCATCCTGCAACGCTTCAGCCAGAGTGAGACGAATAAGGAACTCGTCTTCAACCAGGAGTACATGGGGTGTATCTGTGTCGGTCATGGCGCGGCGTTTCTAGATGGGTCGCCTGGAGGTGCGGGCCTTCAACTTCTCCGAGTGCTCATGACCGCCAACGCCGGACAGCTTGGTCGGTTTTCACAAAAATTAAGAAACGGCCCGTCCTAGCATCCCACAAGAGCGCGATTAGCAGGGCCGTTCCAGCCTAGGCTTAGGCCTAGGTTAGAGCGGGGTGACTTGAGGTGAAACGCGGCGATCTGCGCTTGCCCCGGCAAGCTGCCGGATTTCCTCGACAAGCTCAGCCGTGGTTCTTTGCCGGCAGTAGCCGCGATTGTTGGCGAGCGATGAGTCA
>JAFAHH010000828.1 GCA_019237355.1 Acetobacteraceae bacterium
TGAAAAGAACCCCTTGGAGGTTGGCGCCGACAAGATCGGCCAATTGAAAACGCGCATCTGTGAGCCCTGAGTGTTCGTCGAAATGTGCCCCGCCGAGCTGAGCTCTCTGGAGGTGCGCATTGCCGAGAAAGGCTCCTTCGAAATGCACTCCCATTAGGCAGGCTCCTTCAAGGTGTGCCTTGAATAGCTGGGCACCTTGTAGAAACGACTCAGGGAGGTGGGCTCCCTCCCAATTCACGCCACCGAGGAGGGCTCCTTCGAGGTGGATCCCGGCAATATCGGCCCCTCTTAAGTCGGTGCCGCTTAGGTCGATGCGCCACTTGTTTTCTTCTTCACGCCGGCGCCCGTCTGGTTTGCGTCGCTTAAGCACGGTCAGAATTGCGGCAATGTCGGTTGTCGGGCGAGCGCCTGGATTGTTCGTCCGGTTTTCGACAGCTCCGGCCAAAGTTTCGGATGCAAGTGGAGCTGGTTCAGTCCAGCGAGCATGCTCCCTAACAAAGGCGGTCAGCGTCTCCATCACCGTCCAGTAGTCGTCCGGACTTTCCTTCGAAATTCGCTCTAGCGAATAAATGCCACCGAGCCGCACTTCGCGCTTGGCGTCTCCGAGCTGCTCGACGGCTTTGCTGAAGCTTTCCGTGATACGGCGCTGCTGATCTGCCTTCGTCTGCGCGTAATGACGCTGCGTTGCGGTGCGTGCTTGCCAGATCGCCGCCCCTATCAGGCCCGCGGCTCCCAAAGACGCTACGATCGGATTGACTAGTTCGGCGTGGGGATGACTGATGGCGCCAGTGGTTAGTTTCATTTCTTCCGAATACCAGTGCCATGCAACGCTGAGCCAGGACACCCGCTCTCACCCTTTTCGAGGGATCATGCGTACGGCACTGGGTCTAAACGTCCCTGGCCGCACGCGGTCTACTCCAGCCGACTACATGGGGACCGATCCCGTAATAGGAATGCCTTTTGTCCCGTTCCCAACCGACCTCGTGAATGATAACTTCTTTATCGTCAGCGACGACCACTGCAAGTGTTCCCGGCGGCCGTCCCGGCGTGCCCTCGCGCTGTCCATCCGGATCGCCGCCGGCTTGCCGTGGGTCTGTCGCGGCGGCGAGGGCCTTCCCGGGAGAAAGTTTTCGGCTTGACAGGCAACCTTGGGTTGTGATCTCCTTCTGTTCGTGCTCTGGACCCCTCCTCCCCTCCCAACCGGCCTTTCGGATCGCCTGGCCCTGATTATCACAGCGCTACGTGGGGTGCTCGCCGGGCATATGGCGAAGGACCGGTCGGCTGTGGAGGTGCTTTTCTTGGCCTGGACGCGGCTGGGCCGCCTGGCTTTGCGGTTTGAGAAGCTGGTCGCGACGGTTCGCGCCGGGCGGGTTCCCTCCGCGCCGGCACCCCGCCTACAGGCTGAGCGCGATTTCGAATTGCCCCGGTTGGAGGGCCTGCCCCCGCCTCGGCTGCCGGGTGGGTTCGGCTGGCTGATCCGGATTGTGCCGGGGACGGCGGCCTATAGCGGGCAGATGCAGTATTTGCTGGCCGACCCGGAGATGGCGGGGCTGCTGGCAGATGTACCGCAAGCGGGCCGTATCCTGCGCCCGCTGTGCCGGATGCTGGGCATCCGAGCCGAGTCCGTGCTTTTTGCGGGGCGGCGCGAGCCGCCGTCCCGGGGCGAGGTGCCTGCCTCGCCGCCTGCCGAGGGCGCCGGCCTGGGCGATTCGGGCTCCGCCGCCGCGGAGCCTCTGGATATGCCGCTCGGGTCAGGCTCCGAACCTACCAGCGATCCCCCTCCGGCACTGGAGCTGCCCGTGCGGCCCTGCGTCAACGCCGGAGCTGACCCGCCACCGAACGTGCCCTGGCGCCGAGCTGAACGGGGCTGAGCGGCGCGCGTTGCGGCGCGCCCATGATGTTACGGTTTGGTAACATAGCCCCCACAAGGGATAACGGTATCTGCCGGCGTCTGCTGCGCAGGTGTGACCCAGAGAGTGGAAGCGCTTTAGCAGTCGGCTGAAAAAGGAAGGCCAGGGCTCTGCCCTGGCCCGTCGTGCGGGGAGCATGCTGTTCGGATGATGGGGCCGAAAGGCCCCAGACCCCACCCACTAAGTGATTGGATTGCAAAGGCTCTGCCTTTGCTGGGGTCCAGGGGCAAGCCCCTGGCCTTCTTTCGTTGCTTTACCGAACGACCGACTTCAGCGTTTTTCCGCAGCCTGCTAGCGTTGTTTTTGCGAGCATCATCGGGCCCCATCGCGCTCAAGCCATCGCGCTCTAGGGCAGATCATGCGCTTGGCATCTCCGGATTGTGCGAGCAGCGCCAGCGCGTCGTCCAAGTTCCTGAGGCGCATTCTTCGTACTGCATGCTGGCGCAAGATTTGGGAGGTCGATGTGGTTCTTGCCCGACCGGATTCAGCGCCGCCGCCGCTGAACCCGCAGTCTACACCGCATGCGATGACATCACGCAGGAAGGTTCGGAACTTCCGGTTTGCGATCTTGGGCGCGAATGTGCTCGTGCTGATCCTCAATTACGGCGATCGGGCGGCGATCGGCGTTGCCGCCCCGCTGATAATCAAGGAATTCGGGTTCGAGCTCTCGACAATGGGCCTGATCCTCAGTGCGTTCGCCCTCTCCTATGCCCCCGCATGTTTCCTGGGCGGCTGGTCGTCCGATAGGTTTGGCCCACGCAAGGTCATGGCGGCCGCTGTTGCGTGGTGGTCGATTTTCACGGCGGCGACCGCGCTGTGCTTCAACTTTGCAACCTTCCTGCTGCAGCGCCTCTGCTTCGGCCTCGGCGAAGGCCCGCAAGGCTCGGTCACCGCGCGAACCATGAGCAATTGGTTCCCGGAACGGGAATACGCGACCGCTGTGGGCCTGACCTTTGCGGCAAACCCGCTCGGGGCCGCCATCGGCACGCCGGTCGTCGCGTGGCTGCTGGTTCTCAGCAATGATGAGTGGCGCGTTCCGTTTCTTGTACTGGGCGGCGCCGGGCTGACGATGGCGCTGATCTGGTACCTGGTCGTTCGCGATGACCCGGCCGAACATCCGTTGGTCGGCGACGAAGAGCTGCGCCATATCAAGGAGGGCGACGTCGCCGTGCCGACGGTGGACCGGTTGGACGGCGCCGTGCCGCTCGGCGCTGTGCCCACCATCGGCTTCTATGTGCGGCAGACCGCCGTTTGGGCCAATGCCCTCGCGTTCTTCGGATTCAGTTGGATACTTTTCATGTTCCTGTCCTGGTATCCGGTGTTCCTGGTCCAGGAGCATCACATAGATCTGAAGAGCCTCGCCTGGGCAGGCTCTATTCCCTGGATCGCGGGCTCAATCGGCACGGCTCTCGGCGGCTACTTGTCGGACGTCGCTGCACGCCGGACCAGCGCCCCTTTCGCGACCCGCAAATGGGCGGCCGTGATTTGCCTTAGCGCTGGCGCGATCCTTACCTTCTTCGTCAGCGGCGTCAGTACCACCTTCGGCGCGGTGGCGCTCCTCACCCTAGCCTTGCTGATGATCTACCTCAGCAACGTACAGTTCTTTGCTCTCGTTCGTGACTCGGTCCACCCGAAGCGCTTGGGGGCGGTTACGGGCTTTGTGCATTTCTGCGCGAATTG
>JAFAHH010000889.1 GCA_019237355.1 Acetobacteraceae bacterium
CGCCTGTTCGTGCTTGCCGGCCTCGGTATAGTGATGCGCCAGTAACTCCGGCTGCACCTCCCGAATTTCCGGCGATAGCTCTTGCAAGATCTCGGCGCACTGGAGGTGAAGCTGCTGTCGACGCGCGGTGACCAACGTCGAATAGGCGGCATCCTGAACCAGCGCATGCTTGAAGACGTAGGTTGATTGAGACGGGCCGCATTCGTGAACCAGCTCGGAGCGGAGCAATTCACGGATGGCTGATTCCAGCGCCGCCCCTTTCAGGCTGGTGAGGGCCGAAAGGTGGGCGTATGAGAACTGGCGGCCGATCACCGCGCCGATCTGCGCCAACTCCTTTATCGAGGGGTGGCGCTCGATGCGGGCAAGCAGCGAATCATGCAGTGTCTCAGGAATCGCGAGTTTTGTTATCGGATTGACGAGCTCGTAGCCATGCTTGCCTTGTCGCAAGATCCCGAGTTCGAGGATCGCCTTGCCCAGCTCCTCAAAGAAAAGGGGGATACCATCCGTCTTCAGAAGGATCTGCTCGACCAACTCGGCTGGCAGTCGCTTACCCGTGATCTGTTCGATTAGCGTCGTGGTTTGCCGTCGTGGCAGACCGCTCAGCGTGAGGGTCGTCACGTGCGGCAGACTCGCCCATTGATGATGGAATTCGGGCCGGAAGGTTACGAGCATCAAAACCGGGTGGTTCTGCAACTGCACCATCGAGCGCGAGAGCTGGTCGTGAGTTGTGGGATCAATCCAGTGAGCGTCCTCTGCGAGGACAAGCACCGGCCGAACTTGTGCTAGCCCGAGCAGCTGGTCCACCAGCACCTGAGTCGTCCGCTGCTTCTGCTCTTCGGATGACAGGTTGAGTGCGGGAAAGCAGTCGGTGGGCGGGATCGAAAGCAAGTCAGCAAGCAGCCGCACCGTGTCCTTATCGGAGGCGCCCGCCGCGCCCGCAAGCACCTCGATCTTGGCTAGTTTCACATCAGGCGAGTCAGTCACCTCGATGCGAGCCGCATGTTGAAGCTGAGTGATCGCGGGATAAAGCGCGCTGTTACGGTGAAATGGCGAGCATTGGTAACGAATCGCCACATGAGGGCAATCCTTCACGTCGTCTCGGAGATCCTGCGCGATGCGGGACTTCCCGATTCCCGCCTCGCCGCACAGCAGCACGACCTGGCCCTCCCCGGCGCAGGCCGACTGCCATCGGTCGCGTAGCATAGCGATTTCTGCTTCACGGCCGACAATCGGGGACTGCGAATGGCCGAAGGCCGCCTCGAACCGCGTATCCACGTCACGCTCGCGAACAACCTGCCAAACACCTATCGCCCGGCCGATGCCCTTGAGGTCGTATTTTCCGAGATCGACAAGTTCAAACAAATCGCGCAATAACCGCCGCGTGGTTGGTCCGATAACTATGGCGTTTTCGGGGGCGATGGTCTGCAAACGAGCAGCAATGCTGACCACTTCGCCCGTGACGACCGGCTCGCGTGCGCCGCCGTGTTCGACTATTGCGCCGAAGTACGCCGGTCCACTCGCAATCGCGATTCGGGCGGCTAACTTCTCGCCGGTCTCCACGCTCAACGCGCCCATCAGATCCACAATAGCCAGCCCTGCCCGGACTGCGCGCTCGGCCGCGTCCTCATGGGCGCGCGGATATCCGAAGAAGGCGAGGACTGCATCCCCCATGAACCGGTCCACGAATCCCTCAAAACGGCTGACGGCCCCAGCCGTGCCGTCCTGAAACTGACGGATGATCCGGCCCATATCCTCTGGCGGCATGCGCTGCGCCAGTTCGGTCGATCCGATCAGGTCGCAGAACATGACGGTTACCTGGCGGCGCTGTTCTTCCCCGGTATGCGTTACCGGTGTTTCTGCCCTCGCTCGGAATTCCAACGTGTTTGCGGAATTCCCAGCCAGTATCTGCCCATCCCTTAGCGCAGCCAGGAGTTTGCGCCGGTGCCCGATCGATAGACCGATCTCGTTGAGGTCGGCATCGGTCAGAAGCGGCAGAACTTCGAGATCGACATCGGCATTCCTGAACGCCTCCGCGTACTGCGCCAGACCGAGACGATCCAGGATCGCTGTCAGGTTGTCCATTCCAGTCTCACAGTCGCTATCGAATCAGCCGTCGATTGTGATTTTGAGAATCAGCGCCGGGCCCGGATCCGTGGCTGATCGTTTTGGGCTGGGCGAACTCTTGGCTAGGTACTTACATACTTCGCGGTCGTTGGATACAGAT
Organism: Acetobacteraceae bacterium; assembly: GCA_019237355.1. Lineage (GTDB taxonomy): Bacteria > Pseudomonadota > Alphaproteobacteria > Acetobacterales > Acetobacteraceae > JAFAHH01. The sequence continues at coordinate 2,225 of JAFAHH010000889.1, forward strand.
TTAAGCACAGAGTGGAGCGACATGGCATAGCATTACGGCGCGTAATCGGTATGCGGCATAGTTGCTGGCGGCCTGCATGGGGGAGCCTCGATGGTTTCGGCCGAAGCGATCGGTGGCGAAGGCGTCGCCATCGATTGTGTTAGAGCAGAGTGCTTAGGACTTAGGGTTGTGCAGCTTGTGAACTTCTCGTGACGAGAGGGCAGCCGCCGTTCGGTCTAGAATGCCGTCTTGACGCGACTCGCCGCTGCGGTGACCCATGCCTGCCAAATTTGGGTGAACAGCCGCCGGCTAATGATTGACAGGAGACACAGGATGACCCGCCTTCTGCTGGCCGCGGCGATCGCGCTGCTCCCTCTGGCTGCGCGCGCGCAGGTGGAGCAGCAGGCCTTGGTGGATCGTGCCACCCTTACGGTGCAGGACATCATGCGTGCATCCGACGGCTCCGATCCGCAATCGCTGCTCCGGCGCGCGCGGGGTGCCATGATCTGTCCGCAGGTGTTCCGCGCCGCTTTCATCTTTGGCGGCTCAGGGGGAGATTGCGTGCTGGTGGCGCGGG
>JAFAHH010000336.1 GCA_019237355.1 Acetobacteraceae bacterium
CCGAAGCACGCGAGCTGGCTCAACATGGTGGAAATCGAAATCGGCGTGTTGCGTGGGCAATGTCTGGATCGTCGGATCGGTGCGCGCGAGGTGCTTGTCTCAGAGGTCAAGGCGTGGGAGCGACGACGCAACTCCTCCAGCGCGCGCGTCAAATGGTCGTTTACTACGCAAAGGGCGCGGGACAAGCTGGCACGCGCTTATCCCGACACCGCCAAAGAGTCATAATCACTGTGCAGAGGTACTAGTGCCATCCTGGTAACTTAAGACGATCGTTCCGGTCCAAGCCTTAGCTGGTCTGGAGCGGATATGCACCAATTGGGCCTCCAATCGGCGCGGAGCGGGCGACCAGCGGCGGTGCAAATAGCACCAGCTCCGCCTCTTCGCGGTCCGACACGGCGAAGGCAACATCCCGCTTGGGGATCACCGCGTCCAGCACGACTGGGTCCGGGTTGAATTTGCAACGATGTCCTCGGGCGAATCGCTCCGCGACCGACCGGTCTAGGAGCCTGTCCCCGTAATCGCATGCTGGTCGCGTGACGTGGCGATATCTGATCGGGCCAACGAGGCGGATGGGTGGAGCGGTGGAGCACAGAGCAGGCTCAGCTCAGCGGCTGCGTGCCAGCTTGGTGAGATTGTGAGCGGTGCAGATCAGGGCCCATTCGCATCGTACCTGTTCGAGACCGCGGAGCAGGAACTGGCGGAACCCTCTGGCCTGCTTGATCTGACCGAACACAGGCTCAACGATCTGCTTTCGCAATCGATACCGACTGCGATAACCGCCACGCTTGAGCTTGGTGCGCATCCGTTCGACCAGCCGGCTTCGGCTGGTTCGTTTGCCGACCGGGGCCTTGGTGCCGTGCCGCTGTCGGCCAGTGGCGATGTAGCCCGCGATGCGTCGTCGGATCAGGGTGCGAAGATTGGCCTGCGAGCAGTAGCCGGCGTCAGCCGAGGCCTCATCGGGGTTTCGTCGCAGATTGGCCTTGATCGCATCCAGCAGGGGAGCGAGCTGACCCTGGTCGGAGGAGGTGTTGGCGAGCGTGTGGGCCACGATGATCTGCTGCGCGCCATCGACCGCGGCCTGGGCGTTGTAGCCCTGGATGAAGCCGCTGCGGGTCGGCATCACACGGCTGTCGGGATCGGTGAAGTTGCGCTGCGCCTTGTCGTCCGGCTCGGCACGACGCGGCTTCGACTGGCCTCCCGGCTTGGGCTTGCCGTCGGCCGTATCGGGGGCCGGCTCTGCCGCTTGCGCCTTGGCGTGGGCTTCGGCTTCCAACGCCGCTTTGGCGGTGCGGATCTTCGCCAGCCGCTTCTGCTTGTCGGCCATCCAGTCCGGCATCTCATCGCCACGCCGCTCGCCGAACTGCCGATCCTCCCTCTGGTCGGCCTCCGCGGTCTGCGTCAGCCAGTCCTGCACCTGCGCTGCCAACTCGGCTTCCGCCCGCTTCATCCGGCCGTAGCTCATCGCCTTGTTCAGCCCGGCATTGGCTTTGATCTTGGTGCCATCCAGTGCCACATGCCCGAGCTTCACCAACCCCGCTTGCTGGCACAGCTTCAACACCTGGACGAACAAGTCTGCCAGCGTGGCAAGATGCCGCGTGCGGAAATCGCTGATGGTGCGGAAATCCGGATGCTGCAGCCCGGTGACCGCAGCAAAGTCCAGCCGTTCCTCGCATCCCTTCGCGATCCGGCGAGACGAGTAGATGCCCTGCGTGTAGGCATACAGCAGCAGCGCCACCATCATCGCCGGATGATACGGCGGGTAACCGCGCTCCTCTTCATAGCAGGCCATGATCGCCGACAGGTCCAGCCCCTCCCGTACCGTGTCACGCACGAAATGCGCCATGTGCCCGGCCGGTACCAGATCCTGCACCGACGGCGGCAGCAGCCAGATCTGATCAACATCCCAGCAACGAAAGGTCTTGCTCATGCCCCGGTTGAATCATCACACCGTCCGCGTCGTCGAGCAAAATCCGATTACTCGGACAGGCTCCTAGGCACAAAGTCGCCTCTCGCCACACAGGCCCAGATCAGCATCACCAAACTGGCCAAGGCGCATGCGGGGCGATGGCATGTCCGCTTCCCAGCATCCGCGAACGCCATTCAGTCTGGTGGCAAGCTGGTTGCTGTCCACGGGGCGAACGCCATTGGCGCGAACACAGCCAGCACGGCGAATAAAAATTGACACCTACGACCGAGCCCACGCCTCGCTCCTCGAACAGCCTTGCTGGTCAAGGTGTTCCCAGGTTGATCGTGCAAGTGCGATAACCGCGAGCAT
>JAFAHH010000383.1 GCA_019237355.1 Acetobacteraceae bacterium
CAGCCGGGTAAGATCGCCCTCGTTCAGCGCGTCGAGGTAATCGGCATCTCCCCCGGTCAGCACCCGGCCAAGCGATGCCGAAACCGCCAGATCATGCGGCGTTACTTTGCCCATCGCGCGGAACGCTTCCACCATCATGCCGAGAGCCGCCCGGCCACTCTCCCCGGGCAGGTGGTATTCCAGCGGTTTCGGCGGCTGGTGCCCGTCCGCCAGCGCCAGCACACGTTGCTTGGCGTCGTAGAGCAGCCGGTCCCTGTTCATCGTAATCCCATCAGACTCCCGCAAAAATCCAAGGCCGGACGCCTGAGCCGCCGATTTGGAAACCTGTGCCGTCGAGATGATTTCAAAGGCCTTCGCAACCGGCGGCATCGGCCCCTTCGGATGACGCGGATTCGTGGCCCACCGGGCGAGCAATTCCTTGCAGCCACCCCAGCCCGGTACCAGGCCCACCCCGGCCTCGACCAAGCCGATATACGCCTCCGCATGAGCCTGAATTGCGGAACAATGCAACAAAATCTCGCATCCACCGCCCAGCGCCATTCCAGACGGGGCGCCCACAACGGGAAATGGTGCGTATTTGAGCGCCTTGTACGTCTGCTGCCCGCTCTCCACCGACTGCTCGATCACTGGCCAGGCCGCCACATTGGCCGCAAAGAGTGCAACACCCAGATTGGCGCCGACCGAGAAATTCTCGCCCTCGTTATAGATCACCATGCCTTTGTATTTGCCGGGGATGGCGGCGATTGCCCGGCCGAGCAGCGCCATCACCTCCGGATCGAGCGCATTCATCTTCGTGGTGAATTCGAAGCACACTACCCCGTCGCGAATATCCCAAAGTGCGGCCGAGCCGTTTTTCATCACCGGCACCGAAGCGCGCTTGATGTCCTCGAGCAGCAGCACGCCTTCCGGCCGAACGACCGGTGCATACGCGCCATCCACAGTGAGATACTGGAGCCGACCTTCCTGCACGCGATAGAAGCGTTGCCCCGCGCCCTTCCGTACAAGCGGCGGCACCGCCATGCCTGCCGCCTCGAGCGCTTGGGCGAAGTTATCCGCACCAAGCCGATCGATCAGCTCGAAGGGTCCATATTTCCATGCGTAACCAAGCCGCATCGCCCGGTCCACATCGAACACGGTATCAGCAATCTCGGGCACCAGCGACGCTGCGTAGCTGAGCGTCTGCAGCAGCACGGCACGCACATAGCGCCCGACCTTGCCGGGGTGGGTGGCCAGCGCGCCTAAGTCTCGCGACCCAGCCTCCAGCTCCTCCAGCTTCGGCTTCTGCACCGGGCGGTACTCGCCGGTTTGCAAATCGATCGCTTCGCGCCGCCGATCCCCAGGATCACGCACGACACGATAAAATCCGCCCTTGCCCTTCCGGCCAGTATAGCCGCGCGCAATCATCCGCGCGATCAAGGAGTGCTCGCGAAAGATACGGCGGAAATCGTCGCTCTCGGGCAAGGTTGCCAGCATCGATTTCGCAACCAGCGGGGCCAGGTCGATTCCCACCAAATCCAGCAATCCGAAAACGCCGGTTTTGGGAATCCCCATCGGACGATGGGCAGCGTCGGCCTCCTCTACGGTGAGTCCATGCTCGAAAGCCTCGCTCATCGCGCAAGTGATCCAGTAATTGCCAATCCGGTTGGCGATGAACCCAGGTGTATCGTGGCAGATCACCACGCCCTTGCCGAGCCGCTGATCGCAAACCTGTGCCAGCTCCGTGATTGTCTCTGGCCGTGTCTCGGCGCCCCGCACCAATTCCAAAAGGCGCATGTAGCGCGGCGGATTGAAAAAATGGGTGATGCAAAAGTCCTGCTTGAAAGCTCGGGACTGTTTGGCCTCGAGTGCGTGGAGAGGAATGGTAGACGTGTTGGACGATACGATAGAACCCGGCTTGCGCGCCGCATCGATCCGATCATAGAGCGCCCGCTTGAGCCGCAGGTCCTCAACAATCGCCTCAATCATCCAGTCGCACCCGGCGAGCCGGCCCATATCATCCTCGAAATTTCCGGGCGTAATCAACCGCGCGGCATCTGGCGTCATGAATGGCTGCGGATCGGCACGCTGCATGCGCTCGATCGCGCCCTTGGCAATGGCGTTCCGGTCGCCGCCGTTCTTACCCGGCAGATCCAGCAACAACACCGGAAAGCCTGCATTGGCGAGATGGGCGGCAATCGCGCTGCCCATCACTCCAGCGCCGAGCACGGCGCAACTTTCGATGGCCATCGCTCAGGCCCGGGCCAATACGGTGGCGATTCCTTGGCCGCCCCCGATACACATCGTGGCGAGCGCGTATCGCGCCCCTTCGCGCGCCAATAGCTGGGCGGCTTTGCCGGCAATGCGTGCGCCCGAAGCACCGAGTGGATGCCCGAGCGCGATTGCCCCGCCATCCAGATTGGTCTTGGCATGATCGATCATGAGATCTCGCTCGACCGCGAGCGACTGCGCTGCAAAGGCCTCGTTCAGCTCGACCAGGTCAATGTCCTTCATCTCGAGTCCCGCCCGTGCCAAAGCCTTCCGCGTCGCGGGCACCGGACCGATGCCCATGATCTCCGGCGCGCACCCGGCCACCGCGACCGACTGCACCCGCGCCAGCACCGGCAAGCCGTGCTTTTCGGCATAATCCCCCGAAGCCACCAGCACCGCCGCCGCCCCATCGGTAAGGGGCGAAGAGGTGCCGGCCGTCACCGTGCCGCTGGCCGAAAAGGCCGGCTTCAACCCGGCCAGCCCCTCGGCCGTGGTTTCCGGCCGAATCGATGTGTCCCGGTCCACTACCCCGGATTTGGTAACAATAGGCACAATCTCGTCGGCAAATCGCCCCTCGGCTTGTGCCGACGCCGCCCGTTGCTGCGAGGTCAAAGCAAATTCCTCCTGCGCCGCCCGGTCAATCTGGTATTTCTGCGCAAGATTTTCGGCGGTAATGCCCATCGAGAGGTAAGCGTCCGGGCGCTCCTTTACCAGCCGCGGGTTGGGCAGAGGGTTGAACCCCATCATAGGAACACGGCTCATGCTCTCTACCCCGGCGCAGACGAATAGCTCGCCGGCATCCATCTGGATGGCCCCCGCGGCCATATGGACCGCCGTCATGGAGGAGCCGCACCAGCGATTGATCGTGCTGCCCGCCACCGAAATCGGCAGGTCGGCGAGGAAGGTGATCATCCGGCCGATGTTGAATCCCTGCTCGCCTTCGGGGAAAGCGTTGCCCACGATAATGTCCTCGATATCTTCCGGCTGGGCTTTCGTGCGCTCGATCAGCGCGCGCACCACTTGGGCCAGAAGATCATCTGGCCGTACCCGGGCCAGGCCG
>JAFAHH010000723.1 GCA_019237355.1 Acetobacteraceae bacterium
CGCTTGAGCTCGGTGATCTCGCCGCGCACCCGCACCCGGCCAAAGGTGCCCTCGAGCGTGGTCCGCACGCGGCCCGCCAACTCAGACACCGTGTATTCAGGCACGTTGGTCGGGCGCATGTCGTTCATGGCTGGGTCTATGCTAGACGCAGCCGAGGCCGGGCAAGGAATTTCGCATGCGGATGCTGGTGATTGGGTCGGGTGGGCGCGAGCACGCGCTTTGCTGGGCGATTTCGGCAAGCCCCATGCTGACCAAGCTGTGGTGCGCGCCGGGCAATCCGGGGATTGCCCAGCAGGCGGAGCTGGTCCCCATCCCGGCCGGGAATATTCCGGAGCTGGTGGCGTTTGCTCGCGCCCAAGCCATCGACGTAGTTGTACCCGGCCCCGAGGCGCCCTTAGTGGCGGGGATCACCGATGCATTGGAACAAGCAGGGATTGCCTGTGTTGGCCCGTCGGGGGCAGCGTCGGCGATTGAGGGAAGCAAAAGTTTTGCGAAAGAAATGTGCGAAGCGGCCGGCATCCCGACCGCGCGCTGGGAGCGGTTCGACGACCCGGCCGCCGCACGCGAATTGATCCAGCGGCGGGGCATGCCTATTGTGGTCAAGGCAGACGGGCTCGCGGCGGGAAAAGGTGTTGTTGTCGCCGCCCGAGAGGAAGAAGCACTTGCCGCGGTGAATGCCTTCATGGAGGCCCGGGTGCTTGGCCAAGCGGGCGCCGCTGTGGTGATCGAAGAATGCTTGCAGGGCGAAGAAGTATCGTTTTTCGCCCTGTGCGATGGTGAGGCCGCAATTCCGCTCGGGGCCGCGCAGGATCACAAGAGGGTTGGGGAAGGCGATACTGGGCCCAACACAGGGGGTATGGGCGCCTATGCGCCACCGCCTCATTTTCCTCGCGAACTGCAACAGGCGACGATGATAGGCATCGTGCGGCCTGCTCTTGCCGAGCTCGCCCGCCGGGGCACGCCTTTCCGGGGCATCCTGTTTGCTGGGCTCATGCTTACAGCGGAGGGTGTCAAGCTCATTGAATTCAATGCACGATTTGGCGACCCGGAGTGTCAGGCATTGCTTCTCCGGCTCCGCTCCGATCTGCTCCCTGCCCTGCTCGCAGCGCATGACGGCGAACTGAGCGATTTCGACCTCCGCTGGAGCGACGAGGCGTCGATTGCGGTCGTGCTGGCGGCGCGCGGCTATCCTGGGAGCCCAAGACTGGGCGGGGAAATACGTGGGATCGATCGTGCCCTAGCCGTTCCGGACATTCAGGTGTTCCACGCCGGCACCGCTCTGGCCCCGGATGGTCGATTGATCGCCGCCGGCGGCCGGGTACTTACGGTTTGTGCAACCGGGCGCGATCTCCGGACGGCTCGCGACATCGCCTATCAAGGCGTGCGCGCGATCGACTGGCCGGACGGTTTCTACCGGCAGGATATTGGCTGGCGCGCACTTGCGTCCGGATAATAGGATCACCCATGTCGGACACAGTGCGTACGAAGAAGATGACCTCGGATGAATTTCTGGAATGGGCCATGGCGCAGCCCAAGCGCTATGAACTTGAGGGCGGCGATGTTATCGCTATGGTGCCGGAGCGGACTTCGCATACAAACACCAAATATCTCATTACACGCCGGCTTGATGATGCGATCACGGAAGCGAGCCTGCCTTGTGAAGCTTACGTTGATGGCGTATCGGTGGAGATTGATAAGGCAACCGTCTACGAACCAGACGCCGTGGTTCGTTGCGGCCCGCCGCTCGAGGGCGATCCGGTCAAGATTTCCGATCCGCTCATTGTGGTCGAGGTGGTTTCGCCCGGAAGCAGAAACCGCGATTCCGGGGAGAAGCTTGAAGGCTATTTTCGCGTGCCGACATTGCGGCACTACCTGATCATTGAGATACGACACCGGAGCGTCATCCACCACCGGCGTGATCAGGATGGCGTGATCACCACGCAAATCGCCCGTGATGGCGTGATCACGCTCGATCCGCCTGGGATCTTACTGCGGGAGTTTTTCCCTTCTCCCTAGTATGTCCAGCGCACCATGGGCGACTTTGCAACGAGCAAGAAAATGACCTCGGATGAGTTCCTGGAGTGGGCCATGACTCAGCCCAGGCGCTATGAACTCGAGGCCGGCGAAGTTGTGGCGATGGCGCCGGAGCGGGTTTCACACACGCGCGTTAAAGGCTTGATCTATCGCCGGCTGGACGATGCAATCCGAACCGCCGGATTGGCTTGCGAAGCTTTCGTGGACGGGGTTTCCGTCGAGATTGATGAGGATACGGTTTACGAGCCGGATGCCCTGGTTCGCTGTGGACCGCCCCTTGAAGGCGATCCGGTCAAGATTTCCGATCCGCTGGTCGTTGTCGAAGTGGTCTCGCCCGGGAGCCAGGGCCAGGATTGCGGGGAGAAGCTGGAGGGCTATTTTCGGCTGCCATCCGTCCGACACTACCTGGTTGTCAAGACACGGAACCAGACAGTGATCCACCATATGCGCGATGAGTTCGGAAGAATCACCACCCGGATCATTCGGGGCGGACCGATCACCCTCGATCCGCGCGGAGTAACCCTAAGCGATTTTTTCCCTCCTTCCTGAGCAGGTTGTACGCGTGTTGTGCTCAGGTGTAACCGTTTAGGGCCGCACCAAGAAGGGCAGATGGATTTCCTCCCTCAGTGCCCGCGACGATCCCCACTCTGTAGCTGAGATTTGGAGGCGACAAGCTAAGCTAGAGCGTTTTCCACTCACGTGGAACCGCTCTAGAAGTCGTTTTTAGAGCAGATTCACGCGATGGGATCACCTGCGGCGATCCCACTTGATCGCGATCTGCTCTAATACGCGAGCCACATTTAGCGAGGCAATTTCAGAAATCAGTTCTGGCGGCCGCTTGGATGGGCAAGCGAATGGTTTGGACTCGAAACTTACTGCCGTAAAATCGGCCCAGTCTGTCCGCCGTTGCCGGGTATCCCTGGCGTTGTCCCTTAAGGTAGACTCCAGACGAGAGAACCGTAGCATGCCCCCAGCTAAGAAATAGTAGGGAAAAGTTCGGCTGGTGCTTTCAACGGCTGTCCAGCTACACTCGCGCACCGCAAAATATGGAGGAAGTCCGATGCGACCGAGTTTCCAGCTAATCGCTGCCGGGTTAATCGCGTCATTGCTCTTCTGCGGCCTCTCAGCTAGCGCCGGGGCCCAGGGTAGTCAGAGCCCAGGAAAAGAGCCACAGGCTTCGCCGTCGCATCTGCCGGCGTCGCAGGCGACCCCGCCGGCAGTCAAGGGGCAGACGCAACCGGCACCGGGTAGCCAGGTCGGAGGCCAACCGGCAGCCCCATCGCAGATGCCGGCGTCTCAAGCAACGCCGGGGGCGGTCCAAAAAGACAAAGGGGCCGGCGGGCAGTCAAAGTAAGTTGACCGGGGTTCGGCCCAGCGTCGCAGCCCTGGCGGTCTTGATCAGCCCTCGCGTCTGCCCGGACCCTGCTTCCTTGGGCAAAGCAACCCTGCTAGCTTCGCATACTTGGGCGCGGCTCACGGTCAGCAGACCGCAGCAGCAGCATAAAGCACCGGCGCAGCGTGGCCGGAGAAAGGGGAGGTGTCATGCAATACAGATCACTCGGTTTCGCCGCCTGCATCGCGGTTGCGGGAGCCGCCCTCTTCAGCGCACCTGCTTACGCACAGTCGGACGACACAGCGCGCATCGAGGCCGGAAATCCGAATGATTGGCTTACTTATCATGGAACCTATAAATCCTTTCATTATAGCCCGCTCGACCAGATCAATACGGGAAATGTAAAGAACCTCGCGGTCGCCTGGATTCACATTCCAGGGCGCTCAACGCGGGGCTTGCAGTCGATGCCCCTCGTTGCCGATGGGGTGCTGTATTATACTGGCTCCTACAGCCGGGTCTTCG
>JAFAHH010000749.1 GCA_019237355.1 Acetobacteraceae bacterium
TTGCTCTGGAGGCAGCTTGCACTGCTAATCCCAGAGTACAAATTTAGGCGCCAGCACTCAGTCGGCCCGTTTGTTCTTGATTTCTACTGCCCCAGTCGCCGACTCTGTGTTGAAGTTGACGGTGATGGCCATGCCCGCCGGGAGCAGGTGTTGCGTGATGAAGAGCGAACGCTATTTCTAATGTCGCGGCGTATCCGGGTCCTGCGATTTTCGAACTCACAAGTGCTGACGGAGACGGAATCAGTGTTGGAGGAGATCCTGAGAACCCTCATGTGGGACCGGGGACATAGGTGACATTTTGTCCGGGCACATAGGTAACACCTTCAGACGTATCGTAGCTGCCAGGCGATGGTCACACAGGAGCTCCTGTGTGACCATCGTCGGCGCTGACTGGCGGGTGGACCAATCGAGTACGGGACAGGTCGATCTGACCCAGAAAGAGCGGTCCGTAGAAGACCTCGTAAGCCGTACCGGCATCGAGGACACCGACGGGCTCCCCAATCAACGGTTCGCTGATGAAGATCAGGTGCCCGTGCCATTTGATTTGGCCGTTGCTGCGGACTCGTCGTATCGCCAGGTCGTCCTCATAGACGGGCTCTTGCAGGGCTCGAGGATAGGGCCGGGGAGAGGGGCGATAGGTGCTGGCCGGCGGTCGCTGGCCGAGCGCTTCATGTGGTCGCTCAAGGTTGTATTCCTGGCGGAACTCGTCGAAGCGCTGCTGCTGCTGCCGGACAGTCGCCGCTGGTGGCATCGCCGTGGCCTGCTTCAAAGTGCGGTGAAAGCGTTCATGACGGCCATTCTGCTCGGGATGGCCAGGCGCAATCCGTTCGGGTCGAATGCCCAGCTTAACCCACCGAACCGACAACGGCGACAGCCCACCAGCACCAACGCTGGCGAAGGGTGGTCCGTTATCACTGCGAATCGCGAGGGGCAAGCCATAGGTGCGGAAGTGCCGCTCCATGGTGTGCCACACCGGCTCCGTCCGGGGGACGATGATGTCGCAGCCCAGCGCCATTCGGCTGTAGGCGTCAGTGACGGTGAACGGGTCACAGCGCCGACCATCAGCTGTTCGAAACCAGCCTTTGAAGTCGATGCACCAGACGTCATTCGGCCCCTGGGCGTGCGAGAGGGGATCGGTGTAGGCGGGGCTGTGGCGCCGCCGGCGCCGATGCGTCACCAGGGCGTGAGCAGCCAGAATGTCGCCAATCGTGCTGGGCGCTGGCCAGGTGTCCCCCAGCCAGGCCCGATCCTCTGGCAACGGCTGCAACTTCCGGGGGCCCCAATCTGGGTGCGCCCGTTTGGCTCGCAAGACCGCCGCGACCACCGCTTGCGGTGTGCGATTGGGATGCGAATGCGGCGCTCGCGACCGAGGCGCCAAACCGGCCGGCCCTTCGGCGGTGACTCGCTTCATCACCTGATACGCAGTCTTGCGGCTAATGCCAAACTCTCGACACAAGCGAGCCCGCGATTGTTCACCCAGCTCCCAGGCCCGCAAAAAGGCTTCTCGCTCGTTCATGACACAGGTTTCCTTCCACGGCAAAAGGCACCACCTCCTGCCACAGTCTTAGTGGTTGGTTGTTACCCATGTCCCCGGACATTCTGTTACCCATGTGCCCGGTTTGTACCCACCCTAACCCTCTCCCGCTGCGGCAGGAGAGGGGATCCCTATGTCTTCTGCCACTCGGCTGGCCGATTGGGGGCGAAGGCGCAGCTGAGATCAGAGCTTCCGAAGCGGCAGCAGGCGCATGCCCACATTGCCGTCTCCTGCCGCGGCGGGAGAGGGTTGGGTGAGGGTTCTCTCAACCGTTCCGCCATCAACGCTGCTTCGTTAAGAGAACCGTCGCCGCGCCTGAGCCACCTACTCGATGGGGCGCTGCAAGGAGCCCTCACCCTAACCCTCTCCCGCTGCGGCAGGTGAACCGCCCCGGGTTTTGTAGAGACATGAACTAGTGGGAAGCGACTTTCAGGCGATAGTCGGCCTGCAGATGATAGGTGGCTTCCACTTCGACTGGAGGGCGCAGGCCGAGAGCTCCATGCAGCCGGCGATGGTTGTACCAGTCGACGTAATCCAACGTGGCGAGCTCCACCTGTGCAGCGTCAGTCCAAACAGGCTGACGGTGGATGAGTTCGGTTTTGTACAGGCCATTGAAGGACTCCGCCAAAGCGTTGTCGTAGCTGTCACCTCGAGAGCCAACGGACGCCCGGCAGCCGGCCTCGGCCAAGCGGTCGGTGTAGGAACCAGACAGGTACTGGACCCCGCGGTCAGAGTGATGGATAACACCGCTCAACGGACCACTGCGCCGGGCCCAGCGAGCCATCTCCAAGGCATCGAGTGCCAGCTCGGTATGCAGCGTTTGGGAAACCTGCCAGCCAATGATGACCCGGGCATAGACATCCAAGATGAAGGCCACGTACACCCAGCCCGCTTGAGTACGGACGTAGGTCAGGTCCGCCACCCACAGTTCATTGGGCGCCGTCGCATGAAAGCGCCGATTGACCAGGTCCGCCGGCCGTTCGACGGCGCTGGGCCCATACAGGCCGCGTACCTTCTGTGGACCGCGAACCACGCCTCGAAGGCCCAACTCACGCATCAGCCGTTCGACGGTGCAGCGCCCGACGCGGATGCCTTCTCGGTTCAGCTGCGCCCACACCTTGTCGGCGCCGTAGACCTGGCGGTGCTCACGCCAGACCCGTTCAATGGCTGCTTTGAGCTGCACATCTCGTCGCGCCCGCGCAGACGGCCTTCTAGTGATCATGGCGTAGTACGTCGCGGGAGCAAACGGCAAGACCTTGCAGATTGGCTCGACTCCCCAGCGGGCCTTGTGCGCGGCGATAAACATTACGACGTCGGCTCTCGCGGGTCGAGCTCCCGCGCGAAGAAAACCGCCGCTTCTTTGAGGATCTCATTGGCCCGACGTAGTTCCCGGTTTTCTCGTTCCAACTCCCGAATACGTGCCCGTTCGCTGCTGGTCATTCCGGCTCGTTCGCCCGCATCGACTTCCGCTCGTCGCACCCAGCGACGCAGCGCTTCCGTGCCCATGCCCAGCTTGCTCGAGATCGATTCGATAGCGGCCCATTCCGATGGATACTCCGAGCGGTGCTCTCGGACCATTCGCACTGCCCGCTCCCGCAATTCCCTGGGGTATGGCTGTCCTCGTTGCATTGACTCCAATCCTCTCTCTTCTTGGAGTCTCCACTTTTCCCGGGGCGGTTCACCGGCGTACAGCCTTGCCCTAGAGGGATAGTGTTTCCTCTCCGTTTGCGTTGGTGCGGCGCACGAGACGCCGCGCTACATTACGGCGCTTGAGAGCTGTATCGTTGGCTCCGAACAACGTAGGGCAAGGCCTTGTGCCTTGCCGGGGGTGGGGCATGTTGAGAGGTTCGCCAAATGCTCGCGTGGCCGCCTTTCAATTTGGAGGAAAGCCCCCGGATCGGGTCTATTGCCGCAATCCGCCGGACCGCCCCGCCTGGCCAGGCACGAGACCTGGCCATACGCTTGTCTAGGCTGCCTACCCTTCCCTTCGCCGCCTCCCTGTGTTATAGTCTGCGCTCGTGCGCTACGCGATT
>JAFAHH010000906.1 GCA_019237355.1 Acetobacteraceae bacterium
TTCGGCCCGGGTGACTGGTTGGTGGTAGGCGATGATGGCTAGCGTTTCCATCGCCACGCGCGGGAGCCGCCGGGGTGATTCAATGACGCGCCGCAGCTTGGGAGCAAGGTCCGGGGACGTGCGGAATTGAAATCCCCCGCCGACCTCCACCAGCTCTACCCCACGGCCAGCGTAACGAGCCTGCAAGGCGACCAGGACGGCATCAGCATCGGCGTCCTCGGGCAAGATCTGTGCCAGAGCGCGTGCCGTGATTGGGGCGGCGCTGGCGAACAACAAAGCCTCGGCGATGCGGATGCTCGCGTCCTCAGGCAAGTCGCTCACGGTGTAAGCTCCCTTTCGCGCCGCCGCTGGACCAGGATCGGCCCAAACACATGCTCTTGTCTCAACCGCACCACGCCACTCCGCGCCATTTCAAGCCCGGCTAGCAGGGTGCTCGCCAAAGCTGCCCGCTTCTCGAGAGGGCCAACGACCGCCTCGGGCAAGAATCGCTCGAGGCTGCTCCAATCCGGGACGCTGCCGAGCATAGAAGCTAGCCGCTGAAGCGCGTCCTTGACCGTCCAGAGCGTGACCGGCCGTGGCTTATACCGCCGCCGGCTCAGGGCTCTTCGGGTCGCTCCTAGATAAGCCCGCACCAATGACCCTACGTCGAGGGCAAGCCGTGAGCGGTCGATTTCCGTCATATCTTCTGGCGCGCCGCGCGCAAAAACCTCCTGGCCGAGCACCGGACGGGCCGCGAACCAAGCGGCTGCGTTGCGCATCACCTGCAATTCAATTAGCCGCGCGGCCAGGATATCAGCCGCCTCCTCCCCTTCCTCAGCGGCCTCCTCACCTTCTGGCAAAAGCAGGCGAGATTTGAGCCAGGTGAGCCAGGCGGCCATGACGAGCCAATCAGCCGCGAGCTCCAGGCGCACGCTCCGCGCATCGTCGATTACGGCGAGATATTGGTCGACCAAGGAGAGGATCGAGATCTTCGCGAGGTCGACCTTCTGCCCCCGCGCGAGATCAAGCAGTAGGTCAAGCGGCCCTTCGAACCCCTCGAGGCGGAGGAGTAATTGGCCACCGCCGGCGGATTCAGATTGTGGCCCCTGCTGCATCGATCTCATCCGGATTATAGCCAGCCAACACCAATATGATCCGGCCCGCCCAACCCACCACGCGCAAGAGCCCGTCGGAAATGGGATTAAACGCAATTCCAAATGAGCGCAGGAGGGCGGGCAGGACGAAGATCAGCAGCAATACGATGACAAGCCCGCTGCGCTCCAATGGGGCCCACCGCATAGCCCAGCGTCGCGGGAGCAACCCGAGCAGGATCCGGCCGCCATCGAGGGGCGGGATGGGCAGCAGGTTGAAAAGGCCCAGGACGAGATTGGAAAGGATAAAGAGCTGCAGGAATAGGGCGGTTGCTTCAGCAGCGCCTGTCGGCAACACATCGACTCCGTGCAAGACCACGGCAGCCAGCCACGAGAGGAAGAAATTCATTGCTGGGCCAGCAGCCGCGACCACCATCATTCCTCGGAATGGATCGCGAAACTTCCAGGCCGCGACCGGCACCGGCTTCGCCCAGCCAAACATGAACATGATCCGGCCAGTCAGCAGGAGTTGGGAAAGCAGAAGAAAGCCGGGCAGCAAAACCGTGCCAACCCGGTCCACATGGCGCAGCGGATTGAGCGAGAGCCGGCCAGCCAAGCGCGCCGTATCATCGCCGAGCGCCAACGCCGCATAGCCATGCGCCGCCTCATGCAAGGTGATCGCAAGCACGGCGGCAATAACTGCGAGTACTAGCTCGAGCACGCCGAGTATCCCAGCAGGCGCTCGCGCTCGACCGCAAGCACATCCGGGCCAAGCCATATCCGCCGGTCGTCGGCCAGGCGGCGGGCTGCATGCAGCCGGGCCAGGGCAGCGCCGGTGATCTCAGGGCAGGATTCGAGGACGGCCGCGTTCGTTTCCAGCTCCCCGGTGCAGTAGAGCGCGAGGTCGCACCCGGCTTCCAGCGCCGCGGACGCCCGCGCCTCAGGCGGGCCGGAGAGTGCATGCATGGCCAAGTCGTCGGACACCAAAACCCCTCGAAAACCGATTCGCCCTCGGATAACAGAGCCGATGACGCTGGGCGACAACGTTGCCGGATGCACCAGATCCCAGCACGGATACACGATATGGGCCGTCATCGCCCAGGGTAGATGCGCATTAGCCGCGAAGGGGAGCAGATCGGGTTCAAGATCCGCCTCTTCCACCCGCGGCAGTGCCAGATGGCTATCCACCTGGGCCCGGCCGTGGCCGGGTAGGTGCTTCATTACCGGCTGAATACCGGAAGCGAGCAGGCCATCCGCAAAGGCCGTCCCCAGCCGCGCAACCTCCTGCGGCTGATCGGAAAAGGCTCGGTCTCCGATTACATCGGCCGCACCCGGCCAGCGCAGATCGAGCACCGGGGCGCATACCACGTCGAACCCACAGGCAGAACAATCGAGCCCGATGAGGGCCCCCGTCAGCCACGCCGCACGCTCGCCAGCCGCGCCAATAGACGCTGCGGCCGGGTGGACCCGCCAGTTGGGCGGGCGCAACCTTGCCACCCGGCCGCCCTCTTGGTCGACCATCAGGACCGCTCTGGGCGGCAGCACCCGGCGCGTTTCAGCGATCAACGCCCGAAGTTGAGTGGGACTTTCGATGTTACGCGCAAACAGGATGATCCCTGCAGGCGGATGCGCACGCAACAGGCGCTCCTCCGCGAGCGAAAGCTCAATTCCGCCGACACCGACTATCGCTGCTTTCAAGACTTTGCCCTGAATATTCTGGAATATTCTCGCCGAGAATAACTTCAAGCGCACCGGATCTTATTGGCTTTTCCACTGTATCAGCGGCTCGCTCTTAGGGCGGTTTCCACTCAGTTGGCCACCAAAAGATAGACCCGCCATCGATGAAACTGGTGGCAAGGTGGGCAACGTCGGCGGCGGAGAGGTCGGCTTTCACAATG
>JAFAHH010000935.1 GCA_019237355.1 Acetobacteraceae bacterium
GAGGGTTACGATCTGCCCAGAGAATCTAGGGTTTTTGAGTGGACCCAGGCAACAGGCTGCGACCACCCGCAAAGTTTTCGGAACTATTACCCGGAACCCAAGACTTACCGAGCGGCGCAGTTACGGTGAAACGGCGTCAAAGCCGGATTGGTTTCGGGCATGGCGAACTAGCAAAGGAAGTTCTTGCAATTGGGGTAGCTTACTTCGTCCAATTCCGCTCGTCTGCTAATCGATCATCAGGTCGGCACGATGAAGCTTATCCGGGCCCTCGCGCTGGATATGGCGAAGCGGAACACTCTGGCGCTTGCCAAGGTAGCCCAGGTGCGTCGCATGCCGGTGCTGCCACCGATCTTCTGATCATGAGGCCTCTGGCCGCAGTGTTGGCCAGAAATCAGCCGTTCGAGGTCAGAAGCCATAAGCTAGAATCTGGAGTGAGGGTTCTGCGATAGAGACCGATGGCGAATGAAAAGGAGATATCGTTGTGAAAAGCGACGACCGCAAATCCAGAAATAAGATGCCCCGATCTTCGCGCTCAAGTTTGGCGCAGCACCTGCGCAACCGGGCAGGGTCTCGCGCCCGCTCCGAAATCGTGCTCCGATGTCTGCATTTGCAACAGAGAGGTAGGCGATGACCATCCTCGTAACAGGCAGCACCGGCACCATCGGATCAGAGGTCGTGGCGAGGCTTGCCGCGCAAGGCGTGCAGGTCCGCGCGATCGCCCGGGATACGTCCAAGCTCAAACTTGCTACGGGCGTTGATCCCGTCGCGGGAGATATGACGGACGTCGCCTCGATGCGTGCGGCGCTAAGAGGTATTGACACGCTATTCCTGCTCAATGCGGTCGTACCCGACGAGACGACCCAAGCGCTCGTGACCCTCGATCTCGCGCGCGAGGCGGGCATCCAGCGCATCGTTTACTTCTCCGTACTCAACAGCGCTCTGTTCGAAGACGTGCCGCATTTCGCGGGCAAGTACCTCGTCGAACGGGTAATCGACGCCCAGGCCATTCCCGCTACAGTGCTGAGGCCAGCCTATTTCATGCAGAACGATTTGATGTTTCGGGACGCGCTCGAGGCTGGGGCCTACCCGCAACCGATCGGTGGCGTCGGGATTACGATGATCGATATCGGGGATATCGCTGATGCCGCCGTAGCGGAGGTGCTGCGCCGGGAACGGGCGCCCCACCCACTGCCCCGCACCACAATCGAGCTCGTCGGCCCCGACACGCTGACCGGAAAGGAGATAGCGGCCATCTGGGCCTCCGTGCTGGGACGCGAGATTCGCTACGGCGGTGATGATCTTGAGGCCTTTGAGAATCAGGCGGCGAGAGTGATGCCGGGCTGGAAGGCGCACGATCTTCGCTTGATGCTGCGGGCTTTTCAGCGCTTCGGCCTGGTTCCCGGCAAGGACAGCCAAGCGATACTCGAGGGCCTGATCGGTCACCCGTTACGGAGCTACCGCGCTTTCGCAGAGGAGGCAGCCGCCAGCTGGAATCACACCTGACCAAGGCGCAGCTCGCACTGTCCGCCGTCCTGCGACGCGAGCTGGCGGGCGAGCCGTTGCGCATCAACGAGGTCCGGATTTCGAGGCGCATCCGGCCCTGTTCATTGGAGCGGTTTACCTGATCGTGCTCATTGCCGGGCGCTGAGGCCGCCAAGTCGCAGACCGAAGGCAAAATCGCCTGCCGAAACCGCTCGGAGGCAGCCACGGCCTTCTACAAAGAGCCCAAGCCGCATCCACCACCCTAAGATCCCGCCCCAAGCCATCGCGCTCTAACGAGCGAGTGTGGCTTTGCATGTTCCCAAAACAAGTGCGATGCTACCGAAAGGGAGAACAATGAACCGCGTCTCTAAAGTGAGCAGCGCCGCGGTTTTCAGCCGGTGCGCTGCTTCTGCCCTTGGTGAGGGCAGGCTTGGCACTCCAATGTCGCAGTTTGGGTTCAGCGACGCGCCGGGGCCGCTGCGCCAAGCACGGCGCGTGCAGAGCAGCGCATGAGGACTCCTGGTTATGGCGGTTGATCCCAGACACAAAAGCCGGCAGCTCCTAGACGGACCGGATCGTGTCGTGGCGCGTGCCATGATGAAGGCGGTGGGCTTTACCGACGAGAGCCTTTCGCGGCCTCAGATCGGCATTGCTCACTGCTGGATCGGAACGATGCCGTGCAATTGGAACCACCGCCAGCTTGCTGACCTGGTCGCGCAAGGTGTTCGGGCGGCCGGAGGCACGCCGATCGAGGTCAACACGATTGCCATCAATGACGGGATCACGACGGGTACCGAAGGGATGAAGACATCCTTGATCAGCCGCGAAGTGATCGCCGACTCGGTGGAACTTGTAGCGCGCGGCCATCTCTTTGACGGGCTGGTGACCATCTCGGGTTGCGATAAGACGGTACCAGCAATGGCGATGGTGCTGGGGCGGCTGAATATTCCGGGTCTGATGCTGTATAGTGGCGACCCGCCGGGCTGTTCAGCGACCGTGCCCTTACGATCCAGGACGCCTACGAGGCGCTCGGCGCTTATAATGCTGGCAGGATCTCGGCGGAAGAACTCAAGGATGTGGAGGATCACGCCTGCCCTGGCCCGGGCGCGTGCGGCGGCCAATTCACCGCCAATACCATGGCAACGGCCTGCGAGATGCTGGGCATATCCGCAATGGGCTGGAACGGCATCCCGGCCACCAATCCGGAAAAGACGAAAGCCGCGCTCGCGTGCG
>JAFAHH010000941.1 GCA_019237355.1 Acetobacteraceae bacterium
CCCGCGCCCGGTCCAGATCAAGCCCATCCGCATACGCCACATCTGCCGCATGGGCTACCGAGCAGCCCATCGCCACCACATAGGTCGGCGGCGGTTCGCCCCAGTGCGAGGCCGGATGCGTCACCATCCGCGCGAAGCAGAGAAACGTGTCCCCCTCAGGCAGCTCCGCCACTTGAACGCTGACCTGGCCGGGTGTTGTGAACGCGCGATGCACGATCCAGCGAGGGCACGAGCCTCCATATCGGGCAAATGGGAACCCGGCCGCAGAGAACCGCTTCGAAACATTGCCCGCCGGGTCGACACGCAAAAAAAAGAACGGAACCCCTCGCGCCCCATTCCGCTGCAAGGTGGAAAGCCGGTGCCCGACCTGCTCGTAACTCACGCCGAACCGCGCCGCCACCGCATCCATGTCGTGCCGGAGGGAGCGAGCAGCCTCCAGGAATGGCTCATAGGGCATGAGCAAGGCGCCCGCGATGTAATTGAGCAGGCCGATGCGGATGAGCGACGCCGCTTCGTGGGAGGAAGGCCCAGCCGGGGTGATGATCCCCTCCACCGCATCCCGCGCCTCAAGCAGGGCGAGCTGGAAGGCCATCTGAAAGCCCCGGCTCTCGCGCGGCAAAGACTCGGAAAGCGCCAAGATCCGAGCGGCCGGGTCGTAGCGGCGATACGCCCCCTCCATTGGCTGTACCGTAACGGCGAGGCCGTGGCGCTGCCGCAACCGCTCTGCAATCGCATGGTTCGCTTCGTGCGGGGGCACGCCTCCCATATCGGCGCCAATCGCCTCGGCGGCGGCCTCCAGCTCCTGAAAGTAATTCGCCCGCTCGTTGAAGAAGTCGCGCGCCTCCTCGTTCGGCAGCAGCACCCGGCGGCCAGAAGGCAAAGCGATCCCGCCCGAATCCTCCCTCGCTACCCGCCAGGCTCGGTACAGCGCAAGTATGGCCCGTGCCGCATTCGGACTCGAGGCGGCCAAAGACCCGATCTCTTCCTCCGGCACGCCGTCCGAGCCGAGCAGTGGGTCAGCGAAGGCCTCCCGCAGTCCGACCTCGAGCTGGCGCTCCTGCGCGCCGGAAAGTGTGGTAAGATCAACACGCAGAATTTCGCCCAGCTTGATCAACAGGGAGGCCGTAACCGCTCGCTGGTCGTGCTCGATCAGGTTGAGGTAGCTGGCCGAAATGCCGAGGCGGCTGGCAAGCTCCTGCTGAGAAAGCTTTTTCTCGATTCGCAGCCGCCGCACCGTGCGGCCGATCAAAGCCCGTGACATTTACACCTTTTACAAACGGGTGGCTGGCATGGTGAATACAGCGACTTGGTTTCGTGGGGCACGCGGCCTTTGCCCCTTAACTTAGCAGCCGCAATGTGAATATTTGACTGCACGAGTGCCAGAGATGGAGACGACAACGTGATGCATGCTCAACCTGCCCGAGCCTCCGAGGGCCTATCCAGCGCACCGTCGGACCCGGGCCGCTTTAAAGGCATCAAACGCGACTATAGCCCGGCCGATGTCGAGCGGCTCGCTGGGTCCTTCCGGGTCCGCCATACGTTAGCAGAGATGGGGGCGCAGCGGCTCTGGCATCTTCTCAAAACCGAGCCGTATGTGAACACACTCGGCGCGCTCACCGGCAACCAGGCGATGCAGCAGGTTAAGGCCGGGCTGAAGGCGATCTACCTCTCTGGGTGGCAGGTCGCCGCGGATGCAAATACCGCATGTCAGATGTACCCGGACCAGTCGCTCTATCCGGCGGATTCCGTGCCGGCAGTGGTCCGGCGCATCAATAACGCGCTGCGCCGTTGCGACCAGATCGCCCGGATGGAGGGGGGTTCCGACAAGACCTGTTGGATGGCCCCGATCGTCGCTGATGCCGAGGCTGGGTTTGGCGGGCCGCTTAATGCGTATGAGCTGATGAGGGCGATGATCGAGGCGGGCGCCGCTGGCGTCCATTTCGAGGACCAGCTCGCGAGCGAGAAGAAATGCGGCCATCTCGGCGGCAAGGTGCTGGTTCCGATCAGCCAGCATATCCGTACCCTGAATGCCGCCCGGCTGGCCGCCGATGTGGAAGGCGTGCCGACTGTGCTGCTTTGCCGGACCGATGCTCACTCCGCTCAGCTCCTCACCACCGATGTGGACGAGCGGGACCATCCCTTCATCAGCAAGGAGCGGACCCCGGAGGGCTTCTTCCGGATCAAGCCCGGGCTTGGCGTGGAGTATGCCATCACCCGCAGCCTCGCCTACGCGCCCTACGCCGATCTGCTCTGGTGGGAGACAAGCGAGCCCAACCTCGAAGAAGCGGAGCAATTCGCTAACGCCGTTCACAAGCAGTTCCCGGACAAGATGCTCGCCTATAACTGCTCGCCGAGCTTCAACTGGAAGAAGAAGCTGCCCGAAGACAAGATCGCGGGCTTCCAAGAGAGCATCGGGAAAATGGGCTATAAGTTCCAGTTCGTGACCCTGGCCGGGTTCCACAGCCTAAACCACTCGATGTTTAGCCTGGCCCGCGGCTACAAGGACCGGGGCATGGCCGCGTACTCCGAGCTACAACAGGCCGAGTTTGCCTCAGAGCCCCTTGGCTACACGGCAACGCGGCACCAGCGCGAAGTGGGCGTCAGCTACTTTGACGCGGTCGCAATGGCCATTTCGGGTGGCAAAAGCACCACGACCGCCTTCTCCGGCAGCACGGAGGCCGAGCAGTTCCACGAAGGTGGGGCGAAGCCGACCCGCACGGTGCAGACCCCGGCTTGGGCGGTCGGCGCGGAGTAGGAAACAAGACCGCTGCTGGAGTGTGGCCGGCGGCCGTCTACCCGGCTGGTAAAAAGCTTGGTGGCTTCAGGCCCGAAGCCATCATGCTTTCGTCGTGTTGAGAGCGCGATTCAGCCTTTCGGAGGATTCGGCCTCAAACGATGGCGCTCTATCGTTTGAAAAACCGGCTGAAGAACCCGGCATCAGCCTGCTTGCCGTGCGCTACGTGCGGCGTACGGGCAGGCGGGCGGATGGCGCTGCTCAGCAAATGCCGCCCCGCATCCCGCATCGCGATCCGGTCGCGCTGGTAGGCAAGGATCACGGCGGCGCTCTCCTCCAAATCCTGCCCCGCAAGGCGGGCGGCGGCGGCCTCCGCACGCTCGAACTCGCCTGCACGGCGGAGCACATCAAGAAGTCGCAGCGCGGTCTCGAGGTCGGCCGACTCGCCCCATAATTCCGCAACCTGGCGGCGATATGCCGCGGCGCTGACCGCGTCGCCCGAATCGTCCGCAGCCCAGGCGGCTTGAAGCATCGCTTCGGCCTGGCCTCTCCGATCCCCGGCCGCTTCGCAAATTTTCGCCCAGCGCAAGTGTGAGCGAGCCCATTCCGGCTCCAAAAGCGACCGGTACTGTGGGGATTGCACCACCTTCTCCGTGCCCGGCGGCAGCTTTGATAAGTCAGGTCCCGCCGCCCCGCATTTCGGGCAGCTCGCGATCCAATCCGGCAGCGTCGAGCGGGCAGGTTCGCCGGGCCGGAGATCGAGATCGGGCGCTCCGTCCGGCGCCGGCGCGCGGAATGGCGGCTGCACGGGGGCGCCGCAAACGGCACAAGCAGTCATGCCAATACCTCCTTAAGGCCAGCGCGGAGCCGACCCATAGCACGCTCTAGCCGATCGCGCCGTTGGGCGAAACAAATCCGAAGGAAGCCCTCACCCGATTCACCGAACGCAATGCCCGGCGCGACCGCAACCTTGTTCTTAGTAACTAAATGCCGCGCAACGGCGAGGCTATCAGTCAGGCCCTCCGCGCCCACGAAAGCATAGAACGCACCGTCCGGGGCTGTGTAGCGGATCCCATTAAGGCCTTTGAGCATTTCGCTCACAAGCGCCCGGCCTTGCGCGCAATAGGCCTGGAACTCTTGCATGAATGGCGTGTCGCCCAGCGCCGCAACCCCGCCATATTGGGTGTATGACGCGACCCCCGAATGCGTCACCTCGACGATGTCCGCTATTCGGTCCCGCAGCCCAGCCGGAGTGACGATCCAGCCAAGCCGCCACCCGGCCATCGCCCACCCCTTGCTGAAGCTATTGCACACCAGGACTCGATCCTCCGGTTCGGCGATATCGAGCAGCGAAGGCGCCGCCGCACGGCCATCATAGACGAGGCGGGAATACACCTCATCGGAGATCAGCCACACCCCGTGCTGCCGACACAGATTCAGGATCCCCTGGAGTTCGTCGTATGTCGCAGTCCAGCCAGTCGGATTGTTGGGGGAGTTGAGGATGAAAGCCCGGCAGCCCTCGAGCGCCGCATCCAAGTGCTGGAGATCGAGGCGAAATCGCCCATCGGGCAGTCCGGTCAGCTCCAGCTCGGCTACCTGCGCGCCGCGCGATAGCGCGGCATTGCCCAAATTCGGCCAGGCCGGCGAATGGAGAAGCACGCGCTGGCCGGGTTTGACGGTGGCGGCGAGTGCTATCGAAACCGCAGCCATGCCGGAGGCCGTAATCTGGATCCGGTCGTCTTCCACCGGCCAGTCATGCAGTCCAGTCAAATAGGAAGCGAGCGCCTCCTGGAGAGGAGGGATGCCGCGCACATCGGGGTAGGTCGTCGCCCCTCCGTCAAGTGCGGCAACGAGCGCATCCCGGGCTGAGGCCGGGCTGGGATAATCCGATTCGCCAAAGAGAAGATAATCGACATCCGGCAATGCCGCGGCCAAGCGACCGATTTCGACAATTTTCGAGACAGGAACAGCGTTGATGTCCATAGCGTAACGTCTTTATGTCTTTCGCGCCTGCGCGCGTTCGGCGATCCGCAGCATGGCGTAATGCGCGGACCGGACAGCGCCTTCCTGCCAGCCGGGCATATCAGAGATATGCTCGCCCGCGAATAGCACCGGCCCGTCGCCTGTGCGCAGGGTCGGGTAGCTCTCCTGGCGGGCAGAACGAGTCCATTCCGCCCACGCCCCACCGTTATATGGTATCTTCTTCCAGGAAACTGAGATGCCCTTGCGCAGCGCCGTGCGCTGGCCCGGATGTAAGCATTCCAAATCCTCCAGTGCATCCTCGAGCCGCTTGTCCAGCGGCTTGGCTGCGAACGCCTCCCCTAGTTTGCTCGACCAAATATAGGCCGCGACCAGGATGCCCTTACGGGCCTGCAATCCGGCCGAAGGATACCAGACCTGGGTGATGTCGCGGCTGGTCCACGAAACACCGCCATAGATCCCCTCATCGCATTCCCAAAACCGGCGCTCGGCTAGGAAAGCCACCTTTGCCGCCGGGATATATTCAAGCCCCGTGATGGCGGCGCGGGTTGCGGGGGCGAAATCCGTCTCCACCCCACGAAGGGCGGGGAACGGAATGGTGCATACCACAATCGGGGCCTCGGCCGCGTGCTCGGCGCCCTGTGCATCTTTCCAAGTCACCCGGGCGCCGCTTTCGGTTCGCCGGATCTGCGTGACCGCCGCGCCATAGGTGATTACGCCCCACAGCTTGCGCCCAAATGCCTCGCCAATCCGGGCCATACCACCGACTGGCTGCAACATTGTCGGCGCCTGGTTTGGGAATTCGCCGAACATCATCCGGCCTTGCCAGAAATCGGACCTGATGATCTGAGCAAAGTCGAGCGGCTTGGGTCGATTAGCCGCGTCTTCTTCGTCATCGAGCCGGGCCGCCCCGCGGTAGACAAGATCGCGGTCCAGCGCGCCGTAGAATCGCAAAAAGCTGCGCATGCGCTCTGCATCTTCCATGCTGGGTGGGTGATCCAGTAACCCCTTGTCTACCGCCTTCGCTGCGAGCTCCGTCACATAACCCCGGGTATCGTGCACAACCGCACGGTTACGCTGGCGCTCGCCCCCAAATGCCGCGTCATCTTGCAGCCAGGCCCCGCGATTCTCGTTGCACATCATCTCCAGCTTCACGCCGAGCAGCCGGCAATAGGAGAGGATGCCGTCGTGATGCCAGGGCAGCCGCGCGGGGCCGGGATTGAAATATAAATGCTCTCCCGTTTCCCAGCGCACCCGCTGGACGCTGTCCGTCTCCTCGACCAAATCGCCCGCGCGCAAAGACCAGTTCCGCCCACCCGGCCGGGTACGCGCTTCGAGGATCGTGCAATCATATCCGGCCCGGCCGAGCTCCCAACCCAGCACCATGCCGGCAATCCCGGCGCCAAGTACCAGCACTTTCATGCCATTTCCCGGCGGCATTTCGGGCGGGCCCGCATACGCGGCAACAGCCCCATAGCCGACATCGTCTGGTACGCGGCGGCTGTCCCTCCAGCCCGCCCAACAAGATGGATCAAGCGGCGGCGCGTAAGCTTCATGCGGGTCGCCGTGCCCGAAGGGCTGTCGCCAAAGTCCCTTCATCCAGGATGTCCAAGGCTCCGCCAATCGGCACACCCTGCGCCACCCGAGTCACCGTCACGCCAAGCGGCTTAAGCCGCTCGGCTAGCCAATGCATGGTGGCCGCCCCGTCTACGGTGGCGCTCAGCGCAAGAATCACTTCGGTCACCCCCGAATCAGTAACACGCGAAAGCAGCGAGACAGCATTCAAATCTTCCGGCCCGATGCCCGACAGCGCGGAGAGGGCGCCGCCGAGCACGTGATAAAGCCCGCGGAATACCCCTGCGCGCTCCAGTGCCCATAGATCACCAACGGTTTCTACAACGCAAATAAGGCTGCGATCCCGCGTTCGATCGGCGCAGATCGAGCAGGGATTCTGGGTATCCAAATTGCCGCAAGCGCTGCACGGGCGGACGGCACGAGCCGCTTCAGCGAGGGCGGCAGCGAGCGGCAGCATCTTCGCTCCCGGCTGCTGAAGCATGCGCAAAGCCGCCCTTCGGGCGCTCCGTGGTCCGAGCCCCGGAATCTTCGCGAGCAGCGCAATCAGCCGCTCAATTTCAGCCCCACCCATATCGGCGATCAGCCCTCAGCGATCGGTGCTCAACGCTAGAGCGCGATGACTTGAGGCGGAATCGCCAGAAAGTCTGAATCGCGCTCTAAACAACAAAGATTAGAGCCTGATGACCACGACCTGAAGTCATCAGGCTCTAGCTCTCTGAGAGCTGAAAGCTGATAGCTGAACGCTAGAAAGGCAGCTTCATTCCGCCGGGCAATTCGAGGCCACCGGTAAGTTTCTGCATTTCTTCGGCGGTTGCGGCCTCGATCTTTCCTTTGGCGTCGGAATGGGCTGCGACGATGAGGTCGTGCAGCATTTCCAGATCGGATGGATCAAGGAGCTCGGGGTCGATTTTGATCCCTTTCATTTCGCCGCGGCCGTTGAGCGTGACGGAGACCATGCCGGCCCCGGCTACCCCCTCGCGCTCCATCGACTCAAGCTTGGCTTGCACCTCCTGCATTTTCGCCTGCATCTGCGAGGCTTGCTTCATCAGCCCAGCAAGATTTTTCATTCATCCGTCTCCAGCACTTCGTTTACCGTCTCGGTGTCATTCGGCCCGGCGCCGGTTCGCGCCAATCCGTACATATCCGCCGTCTCGTCGTGCACGCCCTCGATCCGCGCCCCTGGGAATGCCTCCATAATGGCGCGCACCAGCGGGTGGTCAGCGGCAACAGCCCGCCTTTCGGCATCGGCGGATTCACTCTGCGCCGCCAAGGTGGGCTCCCCGGGTGCGGCCGACAGTGCAATGGCCCAGCGTGCCCCGGTAATTTCCTGAAGCAGCGCAGAAAACCGTTGCGCGAGATCTCGCGGCGCAGCGGGTTCGGGCCGCAGCTCCATCAAGGGTGGAGCATAGCGCACTAAATGCACCGAGTGTAACAGGTTTGCATGTAGCATCGG
>JAFAHH010000945.1 GCA_019237355.1 Acetobacteraceae bacterium
CATCGCTTCGCCGCGGCTCGAGTAAATCCCGCGGGCGCATTCGCTCCCGGGGTCAGCTGTATGCGGCAATCGCGGGATTGACCGTCGGCGGAGCCGATATGTGTCGCTCATGCGTCCGGCGGTCCTCAGAACAACCGAGTTGCCTCAACCAGACGATCGGATGCGTGCGCCGGATCTCCCTCTTTCCTTGGAGCCGATCAATATCGTTAACATGCTGAACTAACCGCGAAAAACCGGGTCTCTGTCGAGATCGCCGGGACGCTCTCAATATCGCTTTGCGGGCAGGACGGCTGTTCCTGTTCGCGCAACCGTAACCAGCGATGTTGGGAGTTGAATGATGACGAAGAGTCAGAACCGAAGCGTCAACGCAGCACTGGGCGGGCTCACCGCAACCATTGCGCTGCTGACGGGCCTTCCGCGGATCAATGCCGATGAGCTGGCGGATCTTCGCGCGATGCAGACCAATCTCCGCGACAATCAGGAATTGCTGCAGCAGCGGATCGACCAGCTGGCTCAGACCGCGCCAAAGCTGATGCGGCCCGGCGAACCGGGACCAACCGGAATGCCGACGCTCGGCGGCAGTTTTCCACGGTCCTTCCTGATCCCCGGGACCGATACCTCGATCCGCATCGGCGGCTTCAGCGACCTTACGGTCGACTATTGGCTCAAGGGCGGGCCGGCAAACGGGAACGCAACGACCACGGTCGGCAACTCCGGCCAACTGCAAGTCGTCCCGCTCAACATCTACGGCCAGACCGTCCCCGGCTTTCCGAGCCCGGGCAATGTCGTTCCGGTGAATACTGCCGCCTCGCGCGGGCACGACTTTTGGATGAGCCCGCGGGAGTCCCGTCTCAATGTCGAAACCCGGACACCTACCTCTTATGGCGAAGCGCGGACCTTCATCGAGTTCGATTTCGCTGGGGCAAATGCCTTCAGCACCCAGAACCTGACGCAAACATCGAATGGCCTGATCCCGCGTCTGCGATTGGCCTATGGCACGCTCGGGGGCTTCCTTGCGGGTCAGGCGGAGTCGAATTTCCGCGACTCCGATGCGGAACCGGAGACACTCGATTTCGGCGGGCCAGCAGGAGAAGCCGGACCACCGCGCATCCCGCAAGTCCGTTATTCACTAACCGGCCCTTGGAGCAGTGTCTGGTCCATATCGGCGGAGTCGCCGCAGACGGAGGTGATCACGCCGGCCGGTCTGGTGACGACCGACTTCAATACGGCCAGCTTGCCGTCCGGCCCCGGCCCAGTGACGAGTGCGACGACGACCGGATGCGTCGCAAATGGGGTAACCATATCGACCACGACGGGGTGCACATTGTCCGGCAACCCGGCAAAGAACACGGCACCGGACGTTGCCTTCTCCTCCTATTGGTCGCAGCCCTGGGGCCATATCGATTTCAGAGGCATTCTGCGCAATCTCGACTTCCAGGACGGACATCTCATCAGCAAACAATATCTCGGCTACGGCGGGGGTATTTCAGGCGATGTCAAACCGGGCTGGTTTGGCTGGGAGAAAGACGACATCACCTGGCAATTCACCTTGGGCACCGGGATCGGCCGCAACATCTACGACAACACCGACGCAGCACTGGCCACTAATTATCTCAGCCCCCCAGCGACCGCCGCCGCCGCACGGAACATCCTGGTCAGGCCGATCACTGAGTTCGGAGCGACGGCTGGTTACCAGCACTTCTGGCGGCCGGACCTGAGGTCCACTGTCGCGTACGGCTATGCCTATTACGACATTCCGTCGCAATTGATCGGGCCGACGCAGGCGATCGTCTCGAACAAGCAGCTGATGACCGTGCACGCCAATGTAATCTGGAGCCCGGTCGCGTTCATCGACGCCGGCCTGGAGTTTTTGTGGGGGCAGCGTCAGGTCGTCGCCAACATAAAGGGGAGCGAGGAGACATTGATCAGCAAATTCCGCGTGAAGTTCTAATATCGGTAGAAGCAGGTGGGGCCCGCCGGCATGCCGGCGGGCCGCCGCCGACGATCAGCACGGCGGCAGCCCGTTCCCGGCTACCACAGCATAGATGCGGTCACAGCGTAGATGCGGTCACAGCGTAGATGCGGTTCTCACCGGAGCCGTTCCTACCGGCGAACAGAAACTTGAAGTCCAGCCACCCGCCCAACCCGACGACCACTGGGTCCGAAACATTACCGGGATTTCCGTCGTCCCCGTAGGACAGCAGTCGGCCGTTTTGGTCCACAGCGTAGATGCGGTTCTCACCCGTGAGGTTCGTACCGGAAAAGAGAAACTTGAACTCGAGCCACGCGCCGGACCCGACCACTACTGGATTCGAAACATTACCGGGAGTTCCGTTGTCTCCGTAGGACAGCAGTCGGCCGTTTTGGTCCACAGCGTAGATGCGGTTCTCACCCAAGAGGTTCCGACCGGAGAAAACAAACTTGAACTCCAGCCACGCGCCGGACCCGACGACCACTGGGTTCGAAACGTTACCGGGAGTTCCGGCGTCCCCGTAGGACAGCAGCTGGCCGTTTTGGTTCACAGCGTAAATGCGGTTCGCACCGGAGCCGTTCGCACCGGCGAACAGAAACTTGAAGTCCAGCCACCCGCCGAAACCGACGACCACTGGGTCCGAAACATTACCGGGAGTTCCGGCATCCCCGTAGGACAACAGTTGGCCGGCCACGAACTGCGCGTAGAAAATGTCTACCTCGCCTTCCGTCGCCGAGTTGCTGACAATGACACAATGTTGCCCGCAGTCCGTCACTGCGTTTTGGGCTGTCCACGAGATCGAAGGAGTTGTGGTGCCACACGCGATGGCGATATTGCGCATGGCAGTGAACCAGCAGTTCGGGTAGTCGGAGCAATGCTGCACACTGTACGCCTCAAGGGTCTCGGCGGCCCACGTAAGTTGCTGGACATTCTGGATCGGCAAGCTGGTGTTGGCGATCCCCTGGAATTCGCAGTTATAGGTAAATCCGCTGGCCGACTGACCGGTCAGCGTCATGATCCCGATCAGCGTTTGACCAACATTGACACGGACAAGCGTAGTGTGGAACGCTTGACCGTTCTGCCCGTCAGCATACCAGCTAGCCACCGACCAGTAATTGCCGCCGCCCGCCGCTGACGGCCCCCACTGGAGTACCGGTTGGTAAATCATCGTCGAGTTCTGAATACCGTTGAACAGAAAGATGGTCTGTCCAGACTGTGTCGCCGGGACCGGCGGGACCACCCATGTCGTGCTGAAAGACGAGATCGGATGCCCGGTATTGTTGCTCCAGTATGCATAGGCGATCCATCCGCTGCCCAGGGCGGGTCTGATCGCCTCGGGAGGGAAGACGTTCCGAGGCATCAACGGCCCTGGCCCGGGACGCGACGGAATCTCCCCGAGATCCGCTACCATGGCACCGCTCGGATGGATTTTCTGCACACGGCCGTTTGTCATGCGCAGCGAATGTCCGGGCTCAACTAGATGGACCTGCGACTTCGGCCTGAGGCCGCCTGGAGTTAGAACTTGCTCTTCACCCATCTGCTGGGTCCTTGCCATCTGCTGTCTCCTTTATCAAAAACGAAGGGTGCAACAATCAGCGTCGTCGTGCTGCGTGTTGCGTTCAGCGGAGTATCCAGCCCACTCCACATCGACTCGCTCATCGGAGTCTCTTGTCTTCCGCTTTGCGGAACCGGTTTCATCTGCATTGCAACGTGACGCCTCCTGCGACGAAGAAAATCGCTCAAACGACTGGTCGAGTTGTGTGATGCAGCTCACATCGGGAAAAATTTCTCGCTGCAGGCGTCCCGTACTGGTAACTCCCAGGCTTATCCGCAACGATGGCCCTTGGCTTGGTTGGGGCGGCACTGCACCTCGGCAATCGACTCTTCAAGAGCCGGCTTGCAGCTCGCCCAAACGGTGCCCAACTGATTACCGTGTGTTGGGTCGTGGATATGGGGTTGATTAAAGCTGCGTTGATCGCGATGCTGGCCTTTACGGAGGCGCAGTACTTGCCTTTCTCGGCGGCGACCGAGCAACCTGGAGACGATTACATGACGAGTGAACGCAAGAGGGGCGAGGAGAAAACAAAAGCGCCCAGCCCGCCTAAGGAGGAGTTCGTGATTACTCCTGCAGGGCCAGTGCGCAAGGAAAACGTGCACCGGGTCGGGCCCGACGAGGCCGTGCGGCGCAACGAGGATGGAACCTATACGATCGTTCCGAAGCCTGATTCGCCTTGAATACCCGCGGTTGCTGCGCTTCTTCCGGTTACGCGGATAGGTGAGACTTACAGTGCGGCGGTTGACGCGAAAAGCGGTGCGCGGGTTTGCGCGAACTCGTCGACGGCATCGGCGAGCTTG